>VBCL01000194.1 GCA_005888865.1 Betaproteobacteria bacterium
GCGCCCTTCCAATCCCAGTCATACAATCTGCGGATCTGGCCCAGCGCCGCGTGTCCCTCCGCGAGGTCCGGCTCCAGTTGCAGCGCTCGTTGCGCTGCCTCCCGCGCCCTGCCGAAGCCCTCGATGATGTCGCTGTCCCAGGAGTATCCGGCCTGATCGGAATAGACACGCGATAGCCCGGCCCACGCCAGCGCGTATTCGGGGTCCGTTTCCACCGCCTGACGGTAATATCCGACCGCCTTCGCCGCGTCTTCACGAGTAATGCGATCCTCGAAGAAGCGTCCGTGCAGGTAAAGGCGGTACGCCTCCGCGTTCTCCCCGCGACCCTTCGCTGCGGCCTGCACTTCCGCTTTCACCGCCGCACTCGCAGACGCGTCCCGCTTCTCGCCCATCAGCGCAGAGCGCAGCTCTTTGACCACCGACTGCGCGATGTCGTCCTGCACCGCAAGGATGTCCTCCAGCTCCCGATCGTAGGTTTCTGACCACAGGTGCGAGTCGGTCGCCACTTGAATGAGTTGCGCGGTGATCCGCACGCGCTTGCCCGCCTTGCGCACGCTGCCTTCGAGGACGGTCGCCACGTTGAGCTTCTGCGCGATGGTCGGGATGTCCACATCCTTGCCCTTGAAGTGGAACGCCGAGGTGCGCGAGGTCACCCGCAAGCCGCGGATTTTCGAGAGTACGTTCAACAACTCTTCGGCGAGGCCGTCGGTGAAGTATTCCTGGTCTTTGTCCGGGCTCAAGTCCGCGAACGGCAGTACCGCGATCGACGGCATCGTCTCGTCAACGGGTGCAAGCTGCGTCTTGAGCGGGGGAAAGGCCTGTGGCAGATCAAGATGGCAGAGCTGGAAGACGATCTCCCGGCGCGTGAGGTCCTTGAGACTGTGCTCGCCGAGGGACTTCAGCGTCGTGTCGGCCGGCAACCGGTCGCGAGACAAATCGCGCGTGATCTCGGACACCAGTGTTTGCCCGCCGTGGCCGATGGCAAGCAGACGCGCCACGTGGTTGAGCGGCGGCCCGAAGTAGTCGCCGTCGCGCATTTCCGCCGCGCCGGTATGCAGCGCCATTCTGGCGTGGATCGCGGCTTGGTCCGGCCAACGCTCCGCACGAAGCGCACGCTGCGCGGCGAGCGCGGCCTCGAGCGCGTTCACCGCGGTCGCGAAGGCGGCACAGAATGCATCGCCAACCGTCTTGAACACGTGGCCGCCGTGCGCCTCGATGCACTCGCGCAACAGCGCGTCGTGGCGCGCAAGCGCCACCTTCATTGCATCGTGCTCGGTCGCCCATAGCCGGGTACTGCCCTCGACGTCGGTGAACAGAAACGTCACCGTGCCACTGGGCAGCGTCGAAGTGGAACGAAGCTTGGCGGGCATGCCGTATTTTATGCCTGCGAGAAGCTGCACACGCGGCTATGCTGTCAGGAAAATGGTGCCAAGCCCATGATTCCGATCGACCCGGCAGACATCGAATGGACCGCTATCCGCGCACAAGGTGCGGGCGGTCAGAACGTCAACAAGGTCGCGACGGCGGTGCACCTGCGGTTCGACGTCCGCGCATCGTCGCTGCCGGAAGCGGTCAAGACACGCCTCTACGCGCGTAAGGATCAGCGCGTCACCGCCGAGGGCGTGATCGTCATCAAGGCGCAGCGGTATAACTCCCAGGAGCGGAACCGCGAGGATGCGCTCGCGCGGCTGCAGGATCTGGTCGACATGGCGGCCACCGTGCCGCGCGCGCGAAAGCCCACGCGGCCCACGAAGGGCTCGCAACGCCGACGCGTCGACAGCAAGGTCCAGCGCGGGCAGACCAAGGCAACGCGACGCAAAGTCGTCGAATAGCGAAAGCCACGCCGCGGCTGCGTTACGTCACGCCGAGAATCGCCTCCGCGGTTCGCTCCACGGCCTCCCGCGCCGACCCGACGTGCTGCACGCCTTCCACGTCCGCGGCGCCTTCAAGGCCGATGACGAGCTTGCCGAACTGGCGGGCGAGCGCGACCTCGGAGAGCGTGCCGAAGCTGTCGCCGATCGCGATCAGGCAGAACGACGCGCGCGCGATCAGCGCATTGCGCGCCTCGCCGATGCCGGTGGCAATGGCAACGCCGACGAACGGATTCGCGTTCGAGGAGTCGGCTTCCGGCAACAGGCCGAGCGCGAGCCCGCCGACGCGCGCCACACCTTCGCACACCGCCTGCATCACGCCCTGACGGCCGCCGCAGATCACGGTAAGCCGGCAATCACCGAGCAGCTCGCCGACCTGGAGCGCGGCGGAGAGTTGCGCAGCCGTCGCGTCGCCCGGACCGATCACGCCGATCGGGACGCGGAGCCAGGCGCCGCTCTCGCGTTGCAGCCAGGTCACCGCAGCGAGGGCATCGAGCACTTCGACTTTGTCCGAGACGACCGGCGTGACTCCAAGCCACCTTCGCTGAGTTGGATCGAAGCACCGTCCCGTCGCGTCGAAGAGCGCAGCGCGCGTGCGATCGAGCCTAAAGGTGGCGCTCATGTTTCGCTCCCAGCCACTCGCCGGTGGTGATTATCGTCGAGCACACGGCGGTGATCAAAAGCGCCAGTGCGGCCGCCGCCGGAAAATCCGATCCGGTCTCGGAGATCAGGCTATAGAGCCGCAGAGGAAGGATCGGCAATTGAGTCCCCACCAGCGCGAGCGCCGTGCCATAAGCACCGAACACGACCGCCGCGACCAGACAGAACGACGCGAGCAGCGGCGCCGCGACCTGCGGCAGCAGCACCTGCCGGAACGCCTGAGCCGGCGTGGCGCCGAGCGATTCGGCGGCGGCGAGCTGTGCACGATCGAAGTTTACCAAGATCGGCAGCATGCCGATCACCACGCGTGGGATCAGGTAGTACGACGATGCGAACGCAAGTCCCGTCGGCGTGAACAGCGCTCCGCCGATCGACGCCGCATCGAACCCGGCTCGCGCGAGCACTTGTGTGACGAAGCCGGCGCGACCGTAGCCGAGGATGAAGCCATAGGCGACGATCAAGCCGGAGAAGGTGAGCGGCAGCGCGATCACGAACGACAGCGCGGTGCGCCGGCGCGGAGACAGGCGCGAAAGATGCAGCGCCACGCCTATGCCGATCATCGTCGAGAGGGAGGCTGCAAAAAATGTCAGGACGGCGCTGCCGCCCGCCGCCCTCCAGAACCCCGCGGTCGCGAAGACGCGCGCGAACGCCGCGCCGCCTTCGGAGAGCGCGTCGACCGCGACCGCGATGACCGGCAGCGCGAAGAAGAGTGCGAGCAGCAGCACGCCCGGCAGCGCCAGCGCTCCCGTTTTCGTCATTCCCGCAAACGCGGGAATCCAGCGTCTTCGTTTCATTCTCAATTCAACGCCACTGGGTCCCCGCTTGCGCGGGGACGACGTCTCGCTCACTTCGTCCCCGACGCTTCGGCCCAGCCCTTGTCGATCTCGGCCTTCTTCGCCGCCGCGCTCTTCACGTCGAGCGGACGCACCTGCGGCGCCACCGGCAATTTGTCGACGACGCTGTCGGGCAGCTTCACACCCGGGACCGACGGCCGCACGAAACCCTGCGCGAAAATGCCCTGGCCCATGTCGGTCATGATGAAGTTGAGCCAGAGCTTGCCGGCGTTCGGGTTCGGTCCCTTGTCGACGAGGCTGATCGCGTACGGCGCGGCCGCCGAAGCTTCCTTCGGGATCACCACGGCGACCGCGTCGCCGAGTCCGTCGGTGTACTTGGCCTTGAGCCCGTCGTTCTCGTAGGAAATCCAGATCGGGATCTCGCCCTTCACGAACTGCGCGTACGGCGTGGTGCCGAGCACGCGCAGGACGTTCCCCGACTGATGCAGCTTGGCGAAGTAATCCATCCCCGGTTTCAGGCCGTTCATGTCTCCGCCCATGCCGAAGTTCGCCGCGAAGGCGACCACCTGGCCGACACCGGTCGAGCGCGGGTCGAGATAGACGACGGTGTTCTTGTACTCCGGCTTGAGCAGGTCGGCCCACGATTGCGGCACGTTCTTGACCAGCTTGGTGTTGACGATGAACGCGACGGTGAGCGTATGGATGGTGAACCACTTGCCGTCGGGATCGCGGAACACGGCGTTGAGCTTGTCGAAATTCACCGGCTTGAACGGCGCGACGACGTTCTTGGCGGCGGCGTCGATGCCGGACGCCGCGAAGTAGTACGCGGTGTCGGCCTGCGGGCGGTTGCGCGCCTTGTCGAGCGCGACCACGGTCGCGGCCGAACCGATGTCGTTGTAGACGATCTCGACTTCCGGATAGCGCTTCTTGAAGGCGGCGAATTCCGCGGCCCAGTTGGCCCAGGTCGGGCCGGTGTCGAAGCTCACCACCATGCCTTCCTTTTTCGCGGCGTCGTAGAGCGCCTTCTCACCGGCGTAGAGCTCCGGCGAATCGAGCACGGTCTGCCCGGCGGCGAGCGCGGCGAAAAGCGTTGCCGCGAACGCCAGCAAGACACGGCTCAAGGACGCCGTTCGCCCTGAGCCCTTCGACAAGCTCAGGACAGGCTCTGTCGAAGGGCGGGGACACGTGGCGTTGCGTTCGTGGTTCGACAAGCGCACCACGAACGGATCTGTATTGCTCTGTCTCGGTTTCATGGTTTCCTCCTCTGTCAACTACCGTTCAGGAACTGGATCGCTTCGGGCGGCACGCGCACGTGGACGACATGATCGCGCATCGCGGTTTCGATCTCGAGTCGGCCTTCGCCGGCCGCGACCTCGATCTGACGCGTGGCGCCGAAAAAGCGGTCGCGCAGCACCTTGGCGGCGAACACGTTCTCGCCGTCCGCGACATTCGCGACTTCGACGCGCTCGGGACGCACCAGCATCCGCAGCGCGCTGCCCGCGACCCGGCCGTGCGGCGGTGTCGCGAGCCGGCCGATCGCCGTATGCACCGTCTGCCC
>VBCL01000195.1:0-9892 GCA_005888865.1 Betaproteobacteria bacterium
CGGCCGAATTCAATGAGGCCGCAAGCGTGGGGGTCGTTCCATGAGCGCCGCCGGGCCGCCCCAAAGCGCGAATTGCGCCCCCGCTTTTGGGGGCAGCGCAGCGGCCGAATGGGTCAATGAGGCCGCAAGCGTGGGGGTAGTCGCGTGATTTTCGACTGGAGCGTGGTTGGAGCGCATCGCGATGCGCTCGTCGCCGCGACGGGCATGACGGTGCTGCTCACAGTCGCGACGATGGCGATCGCCGTGCCGTGCGGCATCGTAGTCGCCGGGTTGCGCCTCTACGCCTGGGCTCCGGTGCGCACGCTTGCCACCGCGTACGTGGAGCTCTTCCGCAACCTGCCGCTGATTCTCGTGGTGTACTGGGCGTTCTATGTGCTGCCGATCTCCACGGGTGTGGGTCTGTCGCCGTTCGCGACAGGGCTGGCTGCGCTCGCGCTCAACGTCACCGCATACAACGCCGAGACCTTTCGCGCGGGTATCAACTCGATCCGCCGCGGTCAGGTCGAGGCCGCGATGGCGCTCGGCATGAGCCGTGTACAGGCGCTGCGGCGCATCGTCCTGCCGCAGGCGGTGCGGCGCGTTCTGCCCGTGCTCGCCAGCACCTGGGTGTCGCTGTTCAAGGATACGTCGCTGGTCTCGGTGATCGCGGTGAGCGAGCTCGCGTACGTCGCCATGCAGATCCGCGCACAGAGCTTCCGAGTGCTCGAGATGCTGACCGCGATGGCGGCGATCTACTGGCTGCTCGGGTACCCCCAAGCGAAGCTCGTCGACTGGATCCAGCGGCGCTACGCGGTGACCGAATGAGCGTGGCGTCGGCATCCGCGCCTCGCGTGATGGGCTCCGGCGCGAAGATCATCCGCTACTGCGGCGTGGTCAAGCGCTACGGGACGTTTCAGGCATTGAACGGCGTCGACCTCGACGTGCACGCCGGCGAGGTCGTCTGCCTCATCGGACCGTCGGGCTCCGGCAAGTCGACGCTCCTTCGCTGCACCAACGGGCTGGAGACGATCGACGGGGGAGACATCGAATTCGAAGGCGCGAGCCTGCCGCGCGAGGAACGCACGCTGCGCGCGGTTCGCCGGCGGATGGGCATGGTGTTCCAGAGCTTCGAGCTGTTTCCACACCTGACCGCGTTGCAGAACGTGGCCGAAGGACCGCGCACGGTGCTCCGCGCCGATCCCGCCGAAGCGCAGAGGCGCGCGAGCGTGATGCTCGCCAAGGTCGGATTGAGCGACAAGGCGGCAAGCTATCCGGCGGCGCTTTCGGGAGGACAGCAGCAGCGCGTCGCGATCGCCCGTGCGCTCGCGATGGAACCCGACGTGATGCTCTTCGACGAGCCCACTTCGGCGCTCGACCCCGAGACGATCGGCGAAGTGCTCTCAGTGATGAAGGCGCTCGCCGACGAGGGCATGACCATGGTCGTAGTGACGCACGAGATGACCTTTGCCCGTCGCGTCGGCGACTGGGTTGCGGTGTTCGACACCGGGCGCATCGTCGAGCAGGGACCTCCGGCGCAGATCTTCGACGCGCCGACGACCGAGCGCACGCGGGATTTCCTGAGCCACCTCGGTTGGACCGGATAACTCCGGTACAAAGCACCGTTCGTGCTGAGCCCTTCGACATCGCTCAGGACAGGCTTGTCGAAGCATGCACCGCATTCAACCCTACAATGGCGCGCGGAGGACCCATGAACAAGCTGCTTCGATTCCTCGTCGCGAGCGTCACCTGCTTCGTCCTGCTCGCCGGACCGGTGGGCGCGCAGAGCGGTGCGGTGAAAATCGTGATCGCCTTTCCACCGGGTGGTCCGGTGGATTTCGTCGCCCGGGTTCTGGCGGAAGGACTGGCGAAGGAGCTCGATCAAACGGTCGTCGTCGACAACCGTCCGGGCGCGAACGGCGCGATCAGCGCGCAAGCGGTCGCCAAGTCGGCGCCCGACGGCAATACCCTGTGGCTCACCAGCGCCGGGGCGGCGGTCATGAATCCGTCGCTCTACGAGAACCTCACCTACGATATCCAGCGCGATTTCGTTCCGGTTCGAGCGAGCTCGTCGCGCAGTCGAAGCAAAAAGCGGAGGCGATGCCGATCGCTTCGTCGGGCATCGGCAGCATGCCGCATCTGGCGATGGAGCTTTTCGCGGACGCGTCGGGCGCCCATCTGTTGCACGTGCCCTACAAGGGCGCGGCGCCGGCGATCACCGATGTGATGGGCAATCAGGTCGCCGGCTTCTTTGGCGACATCCCCGGGCTCATCGGTTTCATTCGCGGCGGCAAGCTGAAAGCGCTGGGCATCGCCGCACCGAGGCGCCACCCGTTGCTGCCCGACGTCCCCACGCTGGACGAGCAGGGGATCCACGGCGTGGAATCGAACAACTGGTACGCACTGTTTGCGCCCGCGAAGACGCCGCGCGCACGGATCGAGCAAATCAACGCTGCGGTGCGGCGGGTATTGTCCAACGATCCCTATCGGGCGCGGTTGATCGATTCGGGCGCCGATCCCATGCCCGGCAGCCCGGAAGCGCTCGCGGCGCTGGTCAAGGCCGACAGTGGCAAGTGGGGCAGGATCATCCGCGACAAGAAGATCAAGGGAGAATGAAAGGAGAAATCAGGAATGGCAACCCGTGTCCCACCCGTGGTTCCCGGAACCCGGAAAGAGCTTGCGTCGATCGAAGCGTCGATCCTCGCCGAGCGCGGAGAGATCCCGCTGCTCTATCAGGTGCTGCTCAACAGCGCACCGGTCGCGCAGGGCTGGGAGAAGATGCTTACCGCGGTGCGCAACCGCAGCTCGCTGCCCGCCGATTTGCGCGAAATGGTGATTATCCGCGTGGCGGCGCTGAATCGTGCGCCTTACGAGCTCCAGGCACACCGGCCCGTGGCCCTCGCCGCGGGTGTCAGCGAAGCGAGGATCGACGCGCTGCGCGCGCCGCTTCCGGGTGACGCGTTCACGCCGCTCGAACGCGCGGTGCTGGCGCTGACCGATGCGATGACGCGCGAGGTGCAGGTCTCCGACGCACTGTTCGATCCGCTGCGGGCGCATTTCGACGAGCGCGCCCTGGTCGAGCTCGTCGCGACCGTCGCGGCGTACAACATGGTTTCGCGATTGCTCGAGGCGTTGCGCATCGGGCATTAATGCCCGCACCGCGCCACGCGCGCTACGCCGCGGCGGAGGCCCGCCCGGGTCGGCCGGCGAAGGCGATTTCGATGGCGGGGGCGCGCTGCAGTGCCTGATCCGGCGCGCGGATCGGCTTGACGGCCTCGAGCTCCGCGACCATCTCGCTCACGATATTGCGGAGCTTCCGCACCTTGCGCAGCACGTCTTCCGGCGCGAGTCCCGCGTTCTCCTGCCGATCGACGTAGAGAACGATCCGGCGCGTCTGCCAGTCGCCGCGATAGCCATAGTCGGCGCGCCAGTAGAACGGTTGGGAGAAGTAACCGAAGCTGTTCAGGAAGAAGCGATGCCGGTGCGTCGGATCCTCGTCGGCGTCATCGCTTCCGCCGTACGGGCTGCGGATGGTCGCAGTCGCGCCGGGTCGGGCGATCCGATGCAGCTCCTGCATGATTCCCAGCGTGTCCTCGATGTGCTCGAGGACGTGCGAAAGCAGAAACTCGTCGACGGCGCCATCTGCAAACGGAAGCCGTTGCGTGCGGCAGCGCTCGAGATCGGCCACCACATCGACACCCGGCAAGGCCGTCACGTCGACGTTCACCCAGCCGGGCAGGCACGCACGACCACATCCGAGATTGAGCTTCAATCCCATGTGACCTCCCCCCTCACCCTGCCGGGATGGTAGCAGAAGCCGGAAGGGGCGCCGAAGTCCGGTTTGCAGCAACCGCCTACCAGCGACAGCCGCCGTCGCCGATCGCGGAGGCGACGAGCGCGGGCACCGCGAGCAGCCCCATGCCCGCGTACGCGGTGCGGCAATCGGGCTTGATGGCCTTTTCCATTCCGTCCTTCGACTTCTTTTCCGGGGGTGGTACCGGCAGCGGGAACGGCAGCACGCCGCGCGAGCCCGAGCCTTCGTTCGCGATGGCGCGCACCGCGCGTTTCTTCGCCGCATCGAGATCGATCCGCGGCGTCTCGCCCGGCTCGGTCGACGGGGTCAGCACGTCCCGGCGTGGCTTGAAGATGTCGTCGTTGGCGTCGGGCGTTCCCTGGCGCAGTGCCGGACCCGGGCGCGTCGGCGCCAGCTGCGGAGCGGCGGCGGGCGGCGCCGCGCGTTCGCCAGGCCGCTCGGTTTCGAGGGTTGGGGCGCGCGGCGAAGGCACAGCGGAAGGCGCAGTGCCGGGCTGGGGCTCGACCGCTGGCGTTGACGCCGGCGACGGCACGCTCACCGGTGGTGCGATCTGACGCTCGATCGTTGGAGGTGCGATGCGTTCGATCGATGCGCCCGGCGCTGCGGGCACGGGCCGAGAGGGTACTTCGACCGGCGGGGCAAGCTCGCGCTCGATCGACGGTGGAGCGCTCCGCTCGATCGGTCCCCCCGGCGCGAGCGGCATTTCGCGCCGGGGCAATTCCGTCGGTGGCGCGAGCTCGCGCTCGACCGGTGCCGGGACTACGCGCTCGAGAGGCACCGAGGGCACGATCGGGACCTCGCGCGGCAGCAACTCGGTGGGGGCCGAGAGCTCGCGCTGAATCTGCGCCGGGGCGACGCGTTCGAGCGGCAACGCGGGCGCGGTCGGAACCGGCCTCGCGGGGAGTTCGATCGGCGGCGAGAGGTTGCGTTCAATCATTGGCGGCGCGACGGGCTCGATGCGCTGCGGCGAGGGCTCGACCTTCGGCGGAGCGACCTCGCTGGGTTGGACCTTCTTGTCGACTTCCTCCGGAGCGGCGGGATTGAGTCGAGGCAGCGCGTCGACCGGCACGGGAACCGGCGATTCGGGCAGCGGTTGCAGCGGCGGTTCGCTGCGTTCGATCGGAAGCGCCTCGGGAGCGGATGGCGACTCGGCGGGACGCGACTCGATCGACGGCCGCGCCGCGGGTGCACTGACCGGGGCCTCGGGTCGCGGCAGCAGCGCGGAGCCGGGCGAAGTCGCGTCGGTGCCAGGGGCCAACTTGAATCCCGACCCGGGCTCGGTCCTCACCGCGGTGAGCGCCGCCTCGGCTCGTGTCGCCGAAGAGAATGATCACCAGCACGTGGACCAGCATGGACAGCACCACGAACTGGATGGGCGTAGGCTCGTCGAACCTGGCCGATGCGACTCCTCGTCGAGCGGGCTTGCGATGGACGGTCACGTGCGAGGCTGCGGAGGACGACAAGCGGATGCGCGGCCGCTAGCATACCGGGAAATCGGGGTTGTCCGCAGCTGTCGATGCCGCGCCGAAGCGCGGCTGACGCCGACTCAAGGTGCGTGCTGCCAGGCCAGCAGGCCCGCGCCACTGCCCGAGAGCAGCGGCGATGAACGGCCCTTGAGATACGTATCGAGGAAACCGATCCCGTAGGCGTCGATCAGGCTCGGATTGGGCAGAGCGAGACATTCCTGGACCGAGCTCGTCCTGCTGCACGCGACGTTGGACCAGATGAAGTGCGACGCGGCGCGGAGCTCGGCGAAATACTTCGGCGGATTACTCTGCGCGTAGGCGCCGTTCGGTCCCTGGAGCCATGGCGTCTCGCCGACGTCGAACTGCGCGCCCTGGTACATCACCGGAACCTGCATCGCGGGCAGGGTCTGGTGCGCGGTGAACGGCTGGATGTACGGCGAGAGCGCGAGCACCGCCTTCACCCGCGGATCCTTCCAGCTCGACCACGCGCCCCCGAGTCCGAGCACGCTGTAGCCGCCGAGCGAGTGCCCTGCGGCGCCGATTGCATTGGGGTCGATCCGAGCCGCGAACACCGGGTCCGCCAGCAGCGCATCGATCAGGTCTTCGAGATCGTCGCGTCGATCGATGTAGGTCTGATCGGTCCACGAAAGTGGATCGCCCAGCGGTTGTTGCGGACGCAGATTGCGGAAGCTCCCGCGCGTGTTGTCGACCGTGCAGAAGGTCGCGTCGTCATGGTCGGGTGCAGCCACGCTCCGTGAAGAACAGCGACTGCGTGCCGCAGCCACCCAACCCGTGCGAGAACACGACCAGCGGCAGCGGCCCGCATGCCGGCGGTGCGTCCTTGGCCACAAGCCCGGAGAAACGGTTGCTGTAGGCGTAACTCGCCGGGGTGGCGAGCGTCGGATACCAGAGCGCCACCCTGAGTCCTGCGATCGTGGTGACCGAATAGCCGACCGAATATGGATAGCTGCAGGCGCCTTGCGCAGCGGTTGCGCTCGCAAAGGATAGGGCCAACGAAATGAGCATCCCGCCGATGATGGTGCGCATGTCTTCTCTCCCGTGTTGGTTGACGCCAGAGGAATAACGCCGATCGGCGGGCGGCGTCGACGAGGTCGAGCGCCTTTCGTGTTACGCTAGGTTACAGGCGGCTCCGCAGAAATCGATGGTAACCAGCGCGTTGGTCCTTGCCGGCGCGAGCTCGGGGTGTCAGCTCATTTCCGTAACTTCCGATCGATGCAAAGCTTCGACACCATCGTTCTCGGCCTCGGAGCGATGGGCAGCGCCGCGCTCTATCACCTGACGATGACAGGCGGACGCGTCCTCGGGCTCGATCGATACTCGCCTCCGCACGCCTTCGGCTCGACGCACGGTGATACGCGAATCACGCGGCTCGCGATCGGCGAAGGTGCGCAGTGCACCCCGCTGGCGCTGCGCTCGCACGAGCTTTGGCGGGAGCTCGAAGAAGAAACGGGAAAGACACTGCTCACGACCAATGGCGGCCTGATTATCTCCAGCCCTGCCAGGACTTCACGCACTCATGTCGAGAATTTTTTCGACAACACACTCGCCGCCGCGCGGAAGTTCGGAATCGCGCATGAGGTATTGAATGCGGACGAGATCCGTCGGCGATTTCCGCTCTTCAAGGTGGCCGACGACGAGCAGGGCTATCTCGAGAGGGACGCCGGATTCGTTCGGCCGGAAGCGTGCGTTGGCGCGCATCTCACGCAGGCGGAACGACGCGGCGCCGAAATTCACCGCCACGAAAACGTGCTCGCATTCCGTGGCTCGGCGACCGGCGTCCGCGTCACGACCGATCGCGACACTTACACCGCGGACACGTTGATCATCGCAGCCGGGCCGTGGCTTCCCGGATTGATCGGGCCGGAGCTCGCCGGGATTTTCACCGTCTATCGGCAAACGCTGTTCTGGTTCGCGATCGACGGCCCGCTCACGCCGTTCCTCGCCGAGCACTGCCCGGTGTTCATCTGGGAGGTGCAACGCGGGCGACAGGCGATCTACGGTTTTCCCGCGGTCGACGGCGCGGACGGCGGGATCAAGATCGCGACCGAGCAATATGATGGCGCGACGAGCGCCGACGCGGTGGGCCGCGACGTGACCGCAACTGAAATGCGCGCGATGTACGCCGAATACGTTGCCCCGTACATCTCCGGCGTAGCCGAAAGGTGTGTCAGGGCCGTCACCTGTCTGTACACGGTGACGCCCGACTTCGGATTCGTCATCGACCGGCATCCGCAATGCGAGCGCATCATCCTGGTCTCGCCGTGCTCGGGCCACGGATTCAAGCACTCTCCGGCGATCGGAGAAGCGCTCGCGGCGCTCTCGACCGGCGGTGCCGCGCGGTTCGACCTCGAACCCTTCGCGCTCGGACGCTTCGGGCGCAACAGTTAGCCCGCCGACGGCTCAGTTCCCTGCGTCGGCATCGGGACGATTCGCAGCGACAGCGCGAAGCACGCCGCGATCAGCGCGGCCGAGAACAGGAACACGCCACTGCCGAGCCATTGGTAGAGCGCGCCGCCGAGCAGCAAGCCGGCAATGCTCGCCACGGCGCCGGCGCTGCTTGCGAATCCCTGCACCGCCCCCTGTACGCTCCGGTCTGTCATTCCCGACAGGATGGCCAGGAGGGAGGGCCACATCACCCCATTACCCACGGCCAGAAGGGCGGTGCCGAGATAGATCATCGGGGTCGAACCTGACGCGAAGAAGGGGAAGCTCGCCGCCAGCACGACGCTGCCGCCGAGAACGCGCTGGCGTTCTGACCAGCGCTCGGAGATGCGCGCGAGGACGGGCCCTTGGACGAGCGCCATCATCAACCCCATCACGGCGAAATACACGCCGATCTCCAGCAGCGACCAGCGGATGCCTGTCGCGGCGTAGACCGGAAACGCGACGTAGAAAAGGTTGAAGGCGAAGAAGACCAGGAAATACAGTGCGAGCAGAAGCTTCATCGACGGCAATGCCAGGATCTCCGCGACCGACAGCTTGGAAGCGGCCCGCATCGTGAAGCATTGCTTGTGTTCCTGCCCGAAGAGCTTGCGAACGTTGACGCGCTCGGGATCGGCGCTGAGCACGCAGGGCGTGGTGTCGGGGAGGCCGAAGACGATGATCAGGCAGGCGAGTGCCGAGATCAGCAGGGCGGCGATGACCGACAGCACGTCGCCCCTTCCCACCGTGCCGAGGAGTCCGGCGAACGCCGGCCCGAAAACAAATCCGAGATTCGTCGCGACTGCCATCCTGCCGAAATTGGCGCTGCGGTCGTGCTCGTCGCTGATGTCGGCGAGGTAGGCGTTGGCGATCGACACATCGCCGCCCGTGAGCCCGTCGAGCGCTCGCGCGAGGAACAGCACTGCGAGCGGCACCGTGAGCGTAAAGGCGCCGAGCAAGGGTGAATCGATGCTGGCAAGTGGCAGAGCTGGCAACGCGATCGCCAGCAGAAAGATCGCCCATGAGGCGAGCGTGCCGAATTCACTCAGCAGCAGGATGCGGCGCCTCCCGTAGCGATCCGACCAGCGACCGAGCAGAGGCGCCCCGATGAGCTGAAAGAACGAATAGGTCGCGCCCATCAACCCGAAGACGAGCGCGTTGCCGCCGAACCGGGTCACCAGAAAAACCAGCGACGGCATCACGATGCTGAACCCGAGCGCCCCGACGAAATTGACCGTCAGGATCGGGAAGATCGGTACGCGCTGAGGCGGAGTCACACGGGCGTCGATGTCGTCATGTCGCGCAACACGACAAAGCCCGGTCGGAAGCGCGAAGCCTCCGCCGGGCCGGAGTTACGTTATGTGGTGACTCGCTAGCGCAGGCTGGTCCGCTGGCTCGACGCGCGCGTGATCGCCGCGGCAAGCCTATCCGCCTGCATGTTGTGCACGCTGGCGCGCAAAAGGATGTCCGGTGGCAGGACGCCGCGACCGTAGTAGTTCTCGTTCCAGTCGTTGGAGACCCCGATAACCGCGCCTTCGAGGTTCAAGCCGCCGTAAAGGCCTTTGGAGCGGCTGAACGCGATGAAATCGGTCGTCACATCGGAATTTGCGCCCGCGCCCACCGGGCCTGCCGCAACGCTCGCGTCGCCGCCCAGCTTGACCGAGTGGGCAAGCAGCGTATTGAGCCCCTTCTCGGTCATCACCAGGGTGACCGATTCCGCGACCGCGACGCCGGCCTGGAAGCCGACGCTTGCGGTCGCCAGATTGTAGAACGCGGGGCCTTCCCAGCGTCCCGTCTGCTCGTTACGAGCGAACAGCACACCGCGCCCGCCCGATCCGCCGAAGATGAAGCCGGCTTTGACGACCTGAGGAGCGATCAGCACCGCCCTGGCGGTACCGAGATGCCGCTGAAGCCACGTCATATCCGGGTCGCGGACGAAATTGGAGAATGTCGTCTCCGCGGCATTCACCAGGTTCTGCTGCTCGGTTTGCGCCAAAGCTTGTCCATTGAAGACGGCGAACGACGCAAACGCGACCAGCCCAATGCACTTGCGTGCAGCGCCAGCTGCGATTGCTTTCGAGAACATGTGCACTCCTTTCCTGTCGATAGCGGGCGTTCGATCACGCCCGAATGCGAAATTCAGAATGCGCGTAGATGGGGTCTCGCGACTATCGGTGCAACGCTGATTCGCCTG
>VBCL01000195.1:10097-10530 GCA_005888865.1 Betaproteobacteria bacterium
ACCGCGTCGATCCTCGGCACCGAGCGCAGCGGCAGCGGTGTCGTGATTCGAGACGATGGGCTCATCCTTACCATCGGTTATCTGATCACCGAAGCCGACTCGATCTGGGTTGCCGCCAACGATGGCACGGTGGTGGCGGGGCATCCTCTCGCGTACGACGTCGCGACCGGCTTCGGCCTGGTGCAGCCGCTCGGGCGGATTGGCGCGCCGGCGTTGCCACGAGGCATATCGTCCGGGGCAGCCGTCGGAGAAGACGTCGTCGTGATCGCGTCCGGCGGCCGCGCCCATGCGCTCAAGGCGCGCCTCGTCGCCAAGCGCGAGTTCGCCGGCTACTGGGAGTATGTGCTCGACGAAGCACTGTTCACCGCGCCGCCGCATCCCCAATGGGGCGGCGCCGCGCTGGTCGGAAGCGACGGGCGTTTGCTTGGCATCG
>VBCL01000195.1:10592-15551 GCA_005888865.1 Betaproteobacteria bacterium
GGACCCCATTCTCGACGACATGCTCAGGTTCGGCTCGCCGGCCCGGCCGGCCCGGCCATGGCTCGGCATGTACACGTCCGAGGCGGAGCAGCGGCTGGTCGTGAGCGGCCTTGCGAAAGGTGCGCCCGCGGACAGCGCGGGTGTGCAACTCGGCGACGTCGTGCTCGAAATCGCCGGCGAGCGTGTATCGGGCCTGGCGGACATGCTCCGGAAAGTCTGGCGCCTCGGATCAGCAGGCGTCGAGATTCCGCTCACGGTCGCGCGCGACACCGATGTGACGCGGCTCACGGTGCGCTCGGCCAACCGTAGCGATTTCCTGAAGAAGCCACAGCTGCAGTGAAGATGGCGACGCCGGGCGCGGTCCCCGACGCCGCCACGGAGGGTGCCGGCACGCCGGACGCGTTCGTGCGGGCGCGACGGCAAACCTGGGGTTTGATCGGCGTTGTTATCGGTCTGTCCGCGCTGCTGCGTTTCTACTTCGGTCCGCTGCGCCAGGATCCGGGCTATCATTTTTTCGCCGACACGCGCCTCTTGGGCGCGATCCCGCGCGCAGGCGACGTGCTCACCAACATCGCGATCCTTGCTGCGGGTGTCGCCGGGCTAGCGTTGTGGCGGCGCGTGCACATCGCGCCGGAAGAGCGCCCCGTCTATGGCCTGCTCGTGGCTGCCATGCTGGCCACGGCCGCGGGCTCGGCTTGGTATCACTGGGCGCCGAGCGATGCGCGACTGGTATGGGATCGTCTGCCGATGACGCTGGTGGTGGCCGCACTGGCAACGCTCGTGCTCGCCGATCGCGTCCATCCGGCTTTTGCGCGCGCGGCGTGGTGGCCGTTCGCAATGCTGGGGTCCGCCAGCGTGTTGTGGTGGGCGTGGACCGGCCGCGCGGGGGCTGACGATCTGTACCCCTATCTGGCGGTACGCATCGGCGCGGGTGCCGGAATGGTGTGCTTACTGCTCCTGCGTCGTGGGCGGCACACGCACGCAAAGTGGCTGATTGCGGCGATTGCGCTCGACGTTCTAATGACCGTCTGCGAACGGCTCGACTACGAGATCTTCGCGGCGACGCATACGCTGATCTCCGGCCACGGCGTGAAGCACCTTCTTGCCGGCGCGTTGCTCGGCTGCGTGCTCGCTTGGCTCGTCCGCCGCAAGGTTACAGGTCTTGAACCACAGAGATTTTGAAGGCCGCGTTACGATCCCGCGACCGTAGCGCTGTACTCCCACCCGCCACCCATCGCCTTGGCGAGATCGACCACGGCCAGGCGCACGTCGCGCGCGGCGTTGATCTGCAGCGTCTGCGCTTGCAGAAGCTGGCGTTGCGCGTCGAGGACCTCGAGGTAGGGCGAATAGCCGGAGCGATACCGCAGATCGGCGAGCTCGACCGCGCGCTGCAGGCGGTTCACGCGCTCGGTCTGCGCAGCGAGCGCTTCGCGGGTCGTCTGATTCGCGCTCAGCGCATCGTGCGTTTCCTTGAATGCGACCTGAACGGTCTGCTGATAGCTGATGACGGTCTGGTCGCGCTGCGCGGTCTTGGCCTCGACGTTGGCTTCGATCGCCTTGAGACCGATCAGCGGCTGGACGAGCGCCGCGCCGATACTCCATATCGCCGCCGGGCCGGTGAACAGATTTTTCAGTGCCGCCGATTCGGAGCCGTACGATCCGGTCAGCGACAGCGACGGAAAGTAATCGGCGCGGGCGACATCGATGCGCCGGTTCGCGCCGGCGAGCTGCGCTTCGGCGGTTCGGATGTCGGGCCGACGCGCCAGCAGATTCGAAGGCAGGCCTTCGGGCAGCGTGGGCACGCCGAGCAGCCGGAGCATCTCGGAGTCGCGCTCCAGCTTCGGCTCGAAGACTTCGCGCGGCGTACGCCCGAGCAGCACGGCCAGCGCCGATTCGTACTGAGCGATCGCGCGCCGCGTAGTGGCGACGTCGGCAACGACCGCCGAGCGCTCGGCCTCCGACTGCGCGAGATCGTATTCGCCGATGACCCCGCCCTGATAACGGTCCCGTTGCAACGCGACCGTTTCGGTGCGTGTCTTGAGCGTGTTGTCGAGGAGCTTCAACTGTGCGTCCGCGGCGAGGAGCTGAAAGTAGGTCTGGGCTACCTCAGCCCCGATCACCGTACGCACGGTTTCCCGCGCGTACTGCGAAGCGAGCAAATCGTCCTGCGCCGCGCGCGTCGCGGTCCGGAACTTGCCCCAGAGGTCGACTTCGTACGAGGCGTTCACGCCGACGCGGTAGTCGTTGTTGACCGGCGGGAAGCCGAAAAGCGGAACCGAACCGACCTGAGTCACGCGATTGCGGTTGGCATCGACGCCGAGATTGATCGTCGGATAAAGGTCGGCCTGTGCCAGCTTGACCTGGGAGCGTGCGGTGTCGATGCGCGCGATCGCAGCCCGCAGGTCGAGGTTCTTGGCAAGCGCTTCGTCGACGAGCCCGGTAAGCATGGGATCGTTGAACGCGCCCCACCACTGCTCGAGCGCCGGATTGGCGGTGCCGGCGGGAAGGTCGAGCTGCGGTGGCGCGGTGGGTGTCGTCGTGCAGCCTGCGACGGCGACGACGAGTGCGACGGCGAGAATGGTCTTGCGCATGTCAGTCTCCGTGCGCGGGGGCTGGCGGGTGGCCGGGCGTATGCGGCGTGATGTGGCTTACGTTGCGTAGATGCCTGACTTCGTCGAGAAGTTCATCATGACTGCGAGGCTCGATCAGCCTGCGCTCGACGATGACGCGATAGAAGAGGGGCACGAAGAAAATCGCGAGGAAGGTCGCGGCGAGCATGCCGCCCATGACGCCGGTGCCGGTGGAGTGCCGCGCTCCCGCGCCCGCGCCGGTCGAGATCGCGAGCGGCAGCACGCCGAGGATGAACGCCATCGAAGTCATCAGGATCGGCCGGAAGCGCAGCCGCGACGCCTCGATCGCGGCAGCGGATGGACTCAGGCCCTCGTGGGTCTTCAGCACCGCGAACTCGACGATCAGAATCGCATTCTTGGCCGCGAGGCCGAGCAGCGTTACCAGGCCTATCTGGAAGTAGACGTCATTGGTGAGCCCGCGCAGCCAGATCGCCGTCAGCGCGCCGAAAGTCCCGAAGGGAAGCGCAAGCAGCACCGACAACGGCAGGGACAGCTTCTCATATTGCGCGGCGAGGATGAGGAACACCATCACCACCGCGAGGCCGAGCGCGAACGTCGACGCGCCGCTCGCCTTCTTCTCCTGATACGACGTGCCGCCCCAGTCGTAGCTGAAGTCGGACGGCAGCACTTCCTGCGCGATCTGCTCGACGCGCGCGATCGCCTGGCCCGAGCTGACCCCGGGCGCGCCCTGGCCGATGATCTTTACCGCAGGCAGGTTGTTGAAGCGATCGAGCGAGTCGGGGCCCGACGAATAGCGGACCGTCGCCAGAGAAGACAGCGGGATCATCTCGCCCTTGTTCGAGCGGACGTATACGGCGCCGATGTCGTCGGGCCGGCGGCGGTAGCCGGGCTGCGCCGACATGAGCACCTGCCAGGCACGGCCGTATTTGTTGAAATCGTTCACGTAGTAGTTGCCGAGCGTCCCGGCGAGCGTGTTGTAGACATCGGAGATCGGCACGCCGAGCGTTTTCGCCTTCTCGCGATCCACTTCGACCGTAAGCTGGGGCACCGTCGCGCGCCACAGCGTCTGGGTGAAGGCGAGTTGTGGGTCCTGATTGGCACGGGCGAGAAACGCCTGTGTGACCTCGGAGAGTTTCTTCGAGCCGCCGTCGCCGCGATTCTGGATGTAGAACTCGAACCCACCCGCGGTACCGAGCCCGAAGATGGGCGGCGGGTTGAACGCGAGCACCAGCGCCTCTTTGATGCCGGCGGTTTTCATGAACACCTCGCCGACCAGCTGCGGCGTGGTGACCTTGCGCTCATCCCAGTGCTTCTGGGTGACGAAGATCGAAGCCGCGTTGTTGCGAAATCCTCCGCCCAGGAAGTCGAATCCGGTAAACGCGATCACGTACTCGTTGGCCGGATTGGAGTGGATCGCCTTCTCGACTTCGGCCACGACCTCGTCGGTGCGCTGCAGCGTCGCGCCATCCGGCAGGATCACCGTCGTGAAGAACCAGCCCTGGTCCTCGTCTGGAACGAGGCTTCCCGGCGTGAAGCGCCATAGCCCGATCGTCAGCACGACCATGCCGGCAAACAGCGCGACGCCGATCACGCCGCGGCGGAGCATCCACACCACACCGTCGTTGTAGCGCGCGGTAACGCGTACGAACCAGCGGTTGAACGCCGCGAAATACTTGTTCGGCGCCTCGTGCGGGCGCAGGAGCATCGCAGAAAGCGCAGGCGAGAGCGTCAGCGCGACCAGGCCGGAGATGATCACCGAGATGGCGATCGTCACCGCGAACTGACGATACAGCTCGCCGGTCAATCCGCCGAGGAACGCGATTGGCACGAACACCGCCGTCAACGTCAGCACAATGGCGATGATCGGTCCCGTCACCTCGCGCATCGCCTTGATCGCGGCGTCGCGTGGCTGGAGCCCTTCCTCACGCATGATCCGCTCGACGTTCTCCAGGACGATGATCGCATCGTCGACGACGATCCCGATCGCGAGCACCATCGCAAACAGCGTCAGCGTGTTGATCGAATAGCCGAGCATATAGATGCCGGCGAACGTGCCGATCAGCGATACCGGAACGGCGGCGAAGGGAATCATTGCGGCCCGCCAGCTCTGCAGGAACAGGTACACGACCAGGAAGACGAGTACCATCGCCAGAGCCAGCGTCTTGAGCACTTCGCGGATCGACACCTCGACGAAACGCGTCGTGTCGTACGGAATGCTGTAGGACAGGCCCTCGGGGAAACGGGCCGAGAGCTGCGACATCTGCTGCTTGACGCTCTTGGCGACGTCGAGCGCGTTCGCGCCGGGCGAGAGGAAGATGCCAATGAGCGTCGAGGGCTTCCCGTTCACGCGACCGATGAACTCGTAATC
>VBCL01000213.1:0-7391 GCA_005888865.1 Betaproteobacteria bacterium
ACCCAGAACGGCTTGTGCCGCTCCTGCCAATACTCGGCCGCTTCGGCCAGGATATCGCTCAGCGTGTCCCAGTCGACTCGATACGACCTGCGGTACGCCGCGGCATGCCGGAACACGATGGCGATGCCGTGATCACCGAGCCATTCGCCGTCCTCGAGACAATCGGCCAGCGCATCCCAGTTGTTGCCGAAATGCTCCGGCAGCTTGAGTCCCTTGCCGAGCGTGTCCATCAGCTGACTCTTCCCGCCCACACTGTGCAGATCGACGATGCAGCAATGCAGCTTGGCTGCGGTGGCGGCGGCCTTGATGGATTCGGGCGCGCCCGGCCAGTCGCGTACGCCGGCGTCCGCCGCGACAGCAAGATCGGGGATCTTCATGGCTGAATGTTCCGGAACGACTGATAGTGGTCGTCGGAATAATAACACTCGGAAAGCGTGGCGACAGCGCCCCCGCAAACGATGCGCCGCGCACCACGGCTTCTCACGCCGGGCGTCGGCACCGTGTATTCGTGGTAGTAGCCGCGCGCCTTCGCCGGCAGGAGATGCTCGCGGTTGCTGAACACGACGCCGTCGCGCGGGTACGGGAACGGTCCGCCCGCGCGGATCCGGTCGAGCGTCATGCGCGCTTCTGCCGGCAGGGCCGATGCCTTGACCTCGGAGCGCGTCGATTCCCTGGCGGTCCCCGCAAGCGCCGCGAACAGAAGCGTCGCGCCGACGAGAACGCCGATGGTGCGCCGAACTGATTCACGCGCGAGGAATTGGCGCATCAAGCGTCCTTTGCGTGACCGGACGTGCGCACCCGGATATGCAAATCGCGCAGTTGCTGCTCGGTCACCGGCGAAGGCGTATCGATCAGCAAGTCCTGGCCGCGCTGCGTCTTGGGGAAGGCGATCACGTCGCGGATCTGCTCGACGCCGGCCATCAGCGCCACCAGGCGGTCGAGGCCGAAGGCGATCCCGCCATGCGGCGGCGCGCCCTGAGCGAGTGCGTCGAGCAGGAAACCGAACTTCCGGCGCTGATCCTCAGGTGACATCTTGAGGGCGCCGAAGACCTTGGCCTGCACGTCCTGGCGGTGGATGCGCACCGATCCGCCGCCGATCTCCCAGCCGTTCAGCACGACGTCGTAAGCCTTGGCCAGGGCGGCGCCCGGATCGGACTCGAACAGGTTCTCGTGACCGTCCTTCGGCGCGGTGAACGGATGGTGGCGAGCGCCCCAGCTCGCCGTCTCGTCGTTGTATTCGAACATCGGAAAATCGACCACCCACAGCGGGTGCCATCCGGCTTGCGCCAGCCCGCGGTTGTGGCCGAGCTTCGCGCGGAGCGCGCCGAGCGCGTCGCAGACGATCTTCTCGCGGTCGGCGCAGAAGAAGATGAGATCGCCGCTCGACGCGCCGGTGCGGGAGATGATCTCGCGAAGGACGTCGCCGGAGAGAAACTTGACGATGGGCGACTGCAATCCTTCCTCGTTCGGCTTGCTCGCATCGTTGACCTTGATGTACGCGAGCCCCTTGGCGCCATAGATCGCGACGAACGCCGGAAGATCGTCGATCTCCTTGCGGGTGAGGCTGGCACCGCCGGGAAGGCAAAGCGCGGCGACGCGCCCGTTCGGCAGCTCCGCCGCGGTGCGGAAGACCTTGAAATCGACCGCGCGCATGAGATCGGTCAATTCGGTGAGCTTCAGCGGCACGCGCAGGTCCGGCTTGTCCGAGCCGTAGTCACGCATCGCGTCGGCGTAGGTCATGACCGGAAACGGCTGCGGCAGATCGACGCCCATCGCTTCCTTGAACAGCGCCACGACCAGGCCTTCCATGAGCTGGCGGATTTCCACCTCGTCGAGGAACGATGTCTCGACGTCGATCTGCGTGAACTCGAGCTGCCGATCCGCGCGCAAGTCCTCGTCGCGGAAGCATTTGACAATCTGGTAATAGCGATCGAAACCGGCCATCATCAACAGCTGCTTGAACAACTGCGGCGACTGTGGGAGCGCGTAGAACTGGCCGTGATTGATGCGCGATGGCACCAGGAATTCGCGCGCGCCTTCCGGCGTCGATATGTAGAGCACCGGGGTTTCGACATCGACGAAGCCGTTGGCATCGAGGTAGTGTCGCGCCGCCATCGAAGCACGATGGCGCAGCATCAGGTTCCTCTGCATCACGGGCCGGCGCAGATCGATTACTCGATGCGTCAACCGCACCGTCTCCGACAGGTTCTCGTCGTCGAGCTGAAACGGCGGCGTCACCGATGGATTCAGGATCTCGATGTCGTGCGCGAGGATCTCGATCTCGCCGCTCGCAAGATCCGCGTTGACCGTGCCCTCCGGCCGCGGGCGCACCAGCCCGGTCGCGGCGATGACGAACTCGTGGCGCAGCTTCTCGGCGACTGCGAAAGTGGCGGCGCGATCGGGATCGCAGACGATCTGCACCAGCCCTTCGCGGTCACGCAGGTCGATGAAGATGACGCCGCCGTGATCGCGACGACGATGCACCCAGCCGCAAACGGTGATGGTCTGGCCAAGTCGTTTGCGGTCGATGCGACCGCAGTAGTCGGTGCGTTTCAATGTCTTCTCCGGCGGGTCAGGCTCGACGTGCTTCTCTTCGACGGGCAGCAGGGCGCAATCCCGCGCCGCCGCGGATGCGGCGGGCGATGCTCCCGGCCCGGTCAATTTCGGATTTCGGCTTCGGGTGGTTGCGGCGCCGCGGGCGGCGCAACCCGCGGGGGCGCCAGCTGACGCGGCCTCGGTGCCACGACGCCCATCGAGATGATGTACTTCAGCGCCTCGTCCACCGTCATGTCGAGCTCGTGAACGTGGGAACGCGGCAGCATCAAGAAAAAGCCGGAGGTTGGATTCGGCGTCGTCGGCACGTAGACGCTCACATGATCGCCCGGGAGGTATTCGGCGACTTCGGGCGCCGGCGCGCCGGTGAGGAAGGCGATCGTCCAGCTGCCCGGCGCGGGATACTCGACCAGCAGCGCCTTGCGGAATGCGTTGCCCTTCTCGGAGAGCAGCGTGTCGCTGACCTGCTTGACGCTGGAGTAGATCGATTTGACGAACGGGATGCGTCCGAGGACCGATTCCCAGATGCCGATCAGACGCGCGCCGAAGAAGTTGGCGGCGATCGCGCCCGTCAGCAGCAGGATCGCTGCGCTCAAGACGACACCCAGGCCGGGAATGCGGAAGCCGAACACGGCCTCCGGACGCGCGCTTTCCGGTAACAGGAGCAGCGTCTGGTCGAGCGTATTGATCAGTGATGCCGAGCGGCACCCAGACCAGCAGGCCCGCGATAAGGTAGCGTCTCAGGGTTACGGTCACGCCGGCAGGCACCCCATCAATGGCAGGTCACGTCGTCGCCGGACCCGCCGGCGGCGTGCTCGAAGACTCCGTTGTGGCGCTCTTGGACTCGGTCTTCGACTCGGTCTTGGATTCCGCTGGCTTCGATCCGCCATCCTTGTCGCCGGTGGACTTGGCTGCCGGCTTGGATCCGGAGCTTTTGAAGTCCGTGGCATACCAGCCGCTCCCCTTGAGCTGGAACCCGGCGGCGGTGACGAGCTTGCTCAGGGCGGGCTTGCCGCAGGCCGGACACGCCAGAAGGAGCGGGTCGGAGAGCTTCTGCAGCGCTTCCAGCTCATGCCCGCAGTCCGAGCAGCGATATTCATAAATCGGCATTGCGTTACTCCCTTGAACGGCGCGAAGGGGTTGATCCAAAACAGGTAAGTATAGCTGAATCTGGGGTGTTTCCGGCAGCTTGCAACCCCTTTCGAGCGCTTCATGCCGTCGATGCCGGACCTCACGCCCGATGCCGCGCCGGCAATACCCCCGCTCGCTCGATCTCGCTCATCGATTCGATCGTGAACTCGGAGCTTGGCGTGTTGCCCGCGATCACCACCATCAGGATCGAGTCCTTGTTCTTGGGCCCCTTGGTCACATTCTGGAACCGGCGTATGACCCCAGGCGGAAACGAGATCAAGTCGAGGGGCTTCAGATCCACGTGCTCGAGTTTGCCTTTGCCGTTCAGCCAGCTCGCGCGCCAGGTACCGGTCATGGAAATGAAGGTCTCGTTGGTGTCATGGTTGTGGAGCATCGGACCCTTACCCGGCTTGGCGCGACAGTAGGCGAGGTTGAAGCCTTCGGAGATCTTGACGGCTGCCATCCGAGCGGCGTCCAGCCCCACCGGGGACTGCTTTCCGCCGCGTTCGATCCTGGGCGGCTGAAATCCGATGACGTTGTACAGGGTGCGCTCGCAGCCAGGCATCTTGCTGTCGGGCAAGCCGCCGTCGGAACCTCTCAACTTTTTGAAACGGGCGACACGCCTCAGCATTTCCTTGCGCGATAGACCCTTGCGCGGCAGGGTTTCCCGGTATGTCATGGCATCCTCCTGGCTCGGCCAGACTTAAGCGTCTTCCTTGCGATCCGAATACTGTGCGTGCGGAGTACTCTCATGCCCAGTCTCGACATTGCAAGACCTTGGGCCTCCGGAGCAAACTGGCCGCAGCGGCACCAGTCAGCGATCCGGTGACTAGAGAACGATCATTTTAAATACTTTTGCTGGAGCCCATCATGCCTGCCTACTGGATCGCCCGCGCGAAGATCAACGACCCGGTCGAATACAAGCGATACACCGACCGCGTTCCCGCCATCATCGCGCAGCATGGCGGCAAGGTGCTCGCGCGCGGCGGACGCTACAGGATCATGGAAGGGCCCGAGACTTTTCATCGCTTCATCGTCATCGAGTTTCCGACCATGGAAGCCGCGATTGGCTGCTTCGAGTCGGATGCCTATCGCGAAGCCGCCGCGTTCCGCCGCGCCGGCGCGGGGATCGTCGAGAACGTCATCGTCGAGGGAGGCGACGCGACACCGCGCTAGGCGATTGCCTCGCAATGCCGCCAGGACGCGGGCGAGCTTCCGGACGAGCGGTGCGCACGCTTCGCGCCGCCGCCGGGCCGTATGTAAAATAAATGCCGGCTCCAGGAGAGGCCCGCATGGACACCGATGTCCTGATCGTCGGCGCCGGACCGACTGGGCTGATGCTCGCCAACCAGCTTGCGCGGCGTGGCGTGCGCGCGCAGATCATCGACAGGCATGCGGGTCCGGCTAAAGAGACACGGGCGCTCGGCGTGCAGGCCCGCACGCTCGAAATCTACGCGCATCTCGGTATCGTCGGTCGCGCGCTCAAGCTCGGCAAGCCGGGCGTCGGTGGCAACATCTGGGCGCAAGGCCGCTGGCTGGCGAACGTGCGGCTGAGCGATGCGGGCGACGGCGTGACGCCGTATCCGTACATCCTCGTGCTCGGCCAGGACGACAACGAGCTCATCATGGGCGAGCGATTGCGCGAGCTCGGGATGTCGGTGCAGTGGAACACCGAGCTTACCGGTCTCGAGCAGCACGACGATCACGTCGCCGCCACGCTCAAGCAGCCCGACGGCGGCAGTCGGACGATCAGCACCGGCTGGGTCGCCGGGTGCGATGGGGCGCGCAGCACGGTGCGCGAGGCCTGCGGCATCACCTTTGCCGGCGCGCCGTACGAGCATGTGTTTTATGTCGCCGACACCGAAGCGACGGGAAGCATGGTGCCGGACCAGGTCAACGTGTACCTCTGGCGCAACGGCTTCCACCTCTTCTTTCCGATGCGAGGCAAGGATCACTGGCGGGTGGTCGGAATCCTGCCCAAGGAGCTGCGGGGCAACCCGGACGTGACGTTCGACGCCGTGATTCCGTCGCTGGGCCAGGAGGCGGGCAGCGGATTGTCCTTCAAGCAATGCCTGTGGTTCTCCACCTACCGCATCCATCACCGCAGCGCCGAGCGGTTTCGCGACCGGCGTTGTTTCGTCCTCGGCGACGCCGCCCACATCCACAGTCCGGTCGGCGCGCAGGGCATGAACACGGGCCTGCAGGACGCGTACAACCTGGGATGGAAGCTTGGGCTCGTCGTACAGGGTCGAGCGGATGCAGTGCTCCTCGATTCGTACGAGGCGGAGCGCGTGCCGGTCGCGCGCCGCCTGCTGGACACGACCGATCGCGCCTTCCGGCTGGTGGTCTCGGACAATCCGCTCGCGGGCCTCTTCCGCACCCAGATCCTGGCGCGGATCATGGCGTTCGGGATGCGCCGCAAATGGGTCCAGCGCAGGGCGTTTCGCATCGTCTCCCAGACGGGCATTCACTATCGGTCGAGCCCGTTGTCGCAGTCGCTCGGCGGTCCGCCGGCCACCGAGCTGCACGCGGGCGATCGCTTTCCGTGGCTGAAGCTCAAGCTCGACGCGAGCGGGGCGGTCGAGGATCTGTTCGAGAAGCTCGACGACACCCGCTTCAATCTGATCGTGATCGGACAGGCGACACCCTCGAAAGAAGCACTCGGGCTCGGCGACCTGCTGCGCGTCCACGCCGTCGCCGACGACCGCGGCAACGACGCGGCGCTCCTGCGGGCGGCGATTTCCCAGCCGTCGTTCTATCTGCTGCGTCCCGATGGTCATGTCGGGCTGTGCGGGACGACGCTGGAGCCCGGTGCCCTGCGCCGCTACGTCGACGAGCGGCTCCGAATCCGTAGCCTGGGGTGAGCGCGCCGCGCCAATCTCGGGCGGGTGGCGATTCTCCCCGCGTTTCGCTACGCGCATCCCCCGGGCTACGTATTATCATTGGACGTCGAACCGCGAATCCAAAGGAGGCATCAAATGACGGCATTCAACGTAGTTCGCTTCAAGGTGAAACCCGGCAACGCGGAAGCATTCATCGAGGCGCATCGCAACATGCGGCCCACGCTCAAGGGCTTCATCAGCGGAAGCCTGGTGAGGACCGGTGACCAGACGTTCGCCATGGTCGGCGAGTGGCGGAATTTCCAGAGCATCGTCAACAGCCGTCCACAGATGATCTCGATGCTGGACCAGGTGCGCGGCTTCCTCGAAGACCTCGGCAGCGACCTCGGTGTAACCGACCCGATTTCGGGCGAATCGGTCATCAAGTTCGGGCCGCCCAAGAAGGCCGCCAAGAAGGCGGCCAAGCAAAGCGCCGCCAAGCGAGGCGGCGCAAAAAAGCGCGCGACCAAGCGGACAAAGGCCAAGCCGGCGGCCCGCAAGAGCACGCCGAAGAGGCGCAAGCGCTGAAGCCGGTTCGCAAACCATAGGATCGAAGGGCGTGCTCGGGATCCACGACTACGGGTTGTTCGTTCTCGCTGGCGTACTGCTCAATCTGACCCCCGGCCAGGACACGTTCTACATCCTCGGCTCCAGCATCGCCCAGGGGCGCCGCGTCGGCGTGGCCTCCGCGCTGGGTATCTGCAGCGGCTGCGTCGTGCACACGCTCGCCGCTGCCGCCGGGCTGTCGGCGATCCTCGCGACGTCCGCCACGGCCTTCTTCGTCGTGAAGCTCGTGGGCGCCGCGTACCTGATCTATCTTGGCATTCG
>VBCL01000213.1:7426-13235 GCA_005888865.1 Betaproteobacteria bacterium
CGCGCACGAGGCGCCGAGGCAGGCGTGGAAGGCCTACCGCCAAGGCGTCGTGACCAACGTCCTCAATCCTAAAGTGGCCCTGTTCTTCCTCGCCTTCCTCCCGCAGTTCATCGACCCATCGAGCCCGACCAAAGTCGCCGCGTTCATCGCTCTGGGGTTGACCTTCATTGCCACCGGCACGGCCTGGTGCCTGTTCCTGGCGATCGCTGCCGCGTCGGTTCGCCGCTTCTTCGCAGGCCATCCCCGGGCATACACCCGCCTGTCGCAGGCGGCCGGTGCGCTTTTCGTGCTCCTCGGCGTCCGGCTCGTCGTCAGTGAGCGATAACAAGTACGATCGGTCCATCACGCCAGCGTCGGCGCCGCCTTCGAAATTCCCGACTGAAATGACCTCCCCGTCGACCGACAAGGTCTTCGCCGGATCGATTCCGAAGATCTACGAAGCGCACCTCGTGCCTTTGATCTTCCAGCCGTACGCCGACGACCTGGCGCGGCGACTTGCATCGCGCCCGCTGCGGCGGGTGCTCGAGATCGCCGCCGGAACCGGTGTAGTGACACGGGCGCTGGCCTCCGCGCTGCCCGATCGCGTCGAGATCGTTGCGACCGATCTCAACCCGGGAATGCTCGATCAGGCGATCGCGATCGGAACGCCTCGTCGGGTGGAATGGCGTCAGGCCGATGCGATGCAACTTCCGTTTGCAGACGCAGAATTCGATGCGGTCGTTTGCCAGTTCGGCGCCATGTTCTTTCCCGACAGGGCGAAGGCATTTGCCGAAGCGCGCCGGGTCCTTCGCCCGGGCGGCGTCTTCCTGTTCAACGTCTGGGATCGCATCGAGGAGAACGAGTTTGCTCACGCGGTCACGGCCGCGTTGGAAACGGTTTTCCCCGATGATCCGCCGCGCTTCATGGCGCGCACCCCGCACGGGTATCACGACAAGGCGCTGATCGCCCGTGATCTTGCACAGGGCGGGTTCGCCTCGACGGCCGTCGAGGCGGTGAGCCGCGCCGAATCGGCGCGCGTTGCAGCGGTCGCCTACTGCCAGGGGACGCCGCTGCGCAGTGAGATCGAAGCGAGGGACGCGTCCAGGCTCGAGGCCGCCACCGATGTTGCCGCGCGGGAGATCGCGACACGGTTCGGGGACGGGTCGGTCGAGGGCAGGATGCGCGCCCATATCGTGAGTATCGAGGCCTGACCGGCTGCATCCCGGCTGTGCGAAAATGATCGCGGCGGAACGTTAATCGCACCGGGCGGTCGATTAGGCAAAGCCCGAACGATCATGCTTGGACCGTGGGGCTCGCGACTCCAGGCGATTCAAGCCGCAGGAAGGCGAACATGGCACGCGTAAGTCTGTACAGCAGCTCGAGGCGATCGAAGCCAGTCGATCGCCAGGCAGTCCTGGCGTCTACGAGCCCTGCCCCCGGAGCGGTGGCATCGCCGAAAGGGGCCGCGGACACGCAGGATAGGCCTCCACGCCACGGCTGGATCACCGCGGTCAGGCGCTTCGAGAAGCCGCTGCTGATCCTGGCCGGCGTTCTGGTCGCGCTGGGCGCGTTTACCGTCTACTCGGCGCAGAAGCCTGCGCCGCACACCTACACGCAGGCCGACATCGACGCTGCGGTGTTGCACACGCTCGAGACCAAGACGCTGCCGTCGACCTCCGCGCGCGCCTACGACGCCATCCGTCCGTCGGTGGTGCGGGTGCGGCAGCTCGGCGACGCGCCCAAAGAGGGCGATCGCGATATCGAAAAGAGCGTTGGCACCGGAGTCGTCATCGTCGACAAGGGCATCATCCTGACCAATCTCCACGTGGTTGCGGGCGGCGACCGGCTCGGCGTGGTGTTCGCCGACGGCACCGAGTCGGAGGCCACCGTCGTCGGCGTGCAGCCCGAGAACGATCTCGCGGTCATCCAGGCGAAGACCGTGCCGGACGATCTGGTGCCCGCGACTTTGCGGGGAACGGCCGATCTCGCCCCGGGCGACGAGGTCATCGCCGTCGGCTTCCCGTTCGGCATCGGGCCGACGGTGACCTCGGGCGTGGTCTCGGGCTTGAGGCGCGTGCATCGTTCGCGCGACGGTACGCACGACATGGTCAATCTGATCCAGTTCGATGCAGCAGCCAACCCGGGCAGCTCCGGTGGTCCGCTGGTGACCGCCGACGGCGCAGTCGTCGGCATCGTCACGGCGATCCTCAACCCGACCGAACAGCACGTGTTCATCGGCATCGGTTTTGCCGTACCCATCGAGAACGCGGCCTCGGCGGTCGGCATCTCGCCGTTTTAACTGAAGCAGAAGGGAATCCATGGACGCCAAAGAGCCTGGCACGGGCGGCATATCCGCGCAGATGGAGCGCATCCTCTACGAGGTCAAGAAGATCGTCGTCGGGCAGGACCACTTTCTCGAGCGCGTGCTGGTCGCGATCCTCGCCCAGGGGCACTTGCTGGTCGAAGGCGTGCCGGGGCTCGCCAAGACGCTCACGGTCAAAACCCTCGCCCGGACGATCCGCGGATCGTTCCGTCGGATCCAGTTCACGCCCGATCTCGTCCCGGCCGATCTGGTCGGGACGCGCATTTACAATCAGAAGACGGGTGAATTCACGACGTCGCTGGGCCCGGTCTTCGCCAACCTGCTTCTCGCGGATGAAATCAATCGTGCGCCGGCGAAGGTGCAGAGTGCGCTGCTCGAGGTCATGCAGGAATATCAGGTGACCATCGCGGGGGAGACGCATCTCGTGCCCGAGCCGTTCCTGGTCATGGCCACCCAGAATCCGATCGAGACCGAAGGGACGTATCCGCTGCCGGAGGCGCAAGTCGACCGCTTCATGATGAAGGTGCTGGTCGGATACCCGAAGGAAGAAGAGGAGTTCGTGATCGTCGAGCGGGTCACCGGCGTCGCTGCGGACGTGGCGGCGGTCTGCACCACCGACGAATTATCGCTGCTGCAGCGCCAGTGCCGCAGCGGATTCGTCGACCCGGCGCTCATCCAGTACGCGGTGCGACTCGCGTCGGCGACCCGCCACCCGGACCGCTACGGTGCGAGCGGCCTCTCGCGCTACATTGCGTTCGGCGCGAGCCCGCGCGGATCGATCCACCTGATCGAAGCCGCACGCGCGCTCGCCTTCCTGCGCGGCCGAGACTACGTGCTGCCCGAGGACGTCACCGATCTCGCCGCCGATGTGTTGCGGCATCGGCTGGTGCTGACCTACGAGGCGTTCGCGGACGGGAAGACGCCCGACGATCTGATCACCGAAGTCATGCGCCGCGTGCGCGCGCCGGACAAGCCGCTCGACTCCCATGTCCAGTTCAGAGCCGCCGCGCAATCCTGAGCTGATCCTCAAGCGGCTGGAGTGGACGGTCATCCGCCGCCTCGACGGCCTGCTGCACGGCGACTACCGGACGCTGTTTCGCGGCTTCGGGCTCGATCTCGCCGATCTGCGCGAGTACCAGTATCACGACGACGTTCGGCACATCGACTGGAACGTCACTGCACGGCTCGACACGCCCTATGTGCGTGAATACCACGAGGATCGCGACGTCACCGCGTGGTTCCTGCTCGACCTCTCCCCATCGATCGACTTCGGTTCGCGCGAAGTGAGAAAGCGCAGCGTATCGAGCGAGTTCGTCACCGTTCTCGCACGCCTCCTGAGCCGCCACGGCAATCGCGTCGGTGCGCTCTTCTACGGTGACCGCGTCGACAACGTGATCCCCGCGAAGAGCGGACGCCGGCACGTGCTGCACATCCTGCACGCGATGCTGACGCGCCCGGAGGTGAAGCTCTCCGCGGCGACCGACCTCAAGGTCCTGCTGCAGACGGCCTTCGGGCTGATGAAGCGGCGATCGCTCGTCTTCGTCGTGTCCGATTTCGTGAGCGCGCCCGGGTGGGAGGAGCCGTTGGCGCGCCTATCGCTGCGGCACGAGCTCACCGCGGTGCGACTCTACGATCCGCTGGAGATGGAGCTGCCCGACCTCGGCATGGTCACGGTGCAGGACGCCGAGACCGGCGAGCAGGTTCTCGTCGATACGCACGATCGCCGCTTCCGCAAGCGGTTTGCGTTCATCGCGGAGCAGCGCGAAAAGGCGCTGCGGTCCGCGTTTCGGCAGGCGGGGGTGGACGCGCTCGAGCTGTCGACGGATGACGATCTGGTCGATACGGTGCTGCGCTTCGCCGACCTGCGCAAGCGGCGCAGTCAGATCGCGGGCGGGACCGGGCGGCCGGCTCACCTGGAGCCCACGCGCGCATGACCTTCCTGTGGCCCGAGCTGCTCTGGCTGCTCGCCGTCGTCCCGGTGCTGATCGGTATCTACATCGTCCTGCTGCGCCGTAAGAAACAGCAGATGATGCGCTATTCGGGGCTCGGAATGGTGCGGGACGCGATGGGCGCAGCGCAGAAATTCCGGCGTCACGTCCCTCCGCTGGTGTTCCTGCTGGCGCTGATCGCGCTCATCGTCGCCGTCGCCCGGCCGCACGCGACGCTCACGCTGCCTTCGCAGTACGAAACGATCATCCTGGCGATGGATGTCTCCGGCAGCATGCGTGCGACCGATGTCCAGCCGAGCAGGATCGTTGCCGCGCAGAACGCGGCGCGGGCCTTCGTCGCCGACCAGCCGACCTCCGCGCGCATCGGCGTGGTGTCCTTTGCCGCCACCGCGTCGGTAGTGCAGCCTCCGACCCGTAACCGCGAGGACATTCTCGCCGCCATCGATCGCTTCCAGTTGCAGCGGGGCACCGCGGTGGGAAGCGGCATCCTCGTCGCGCTGAAGATGATCTTTCCGGACGTCGACATCGATCTGCGATCGTCGAATCCACGCGACGAGGCGCGCGGCGTGCCCCTGGACAAGGCCGGCGCAGGCGCGCCGGCCAAGGCTGCGCCCAAGGCCGCGCCCGGATCGTACACGTCGGCAGCGATCATCGTGCTGACCGATGGCCAGACGACCACCGGGCCGAACCCGACCGAGGCCGCGCGGATGGCGGCCGACCACGGGGTCCGTGTCTTCACCGTGGGCATCGGGACGGCCAATGGCGAGGTTCTCGGCAGCGAGGGCTGGTCGATGCGCGTGCGACTCGACGAGGACGCGCTCAAGAACATCGCCGAGATCACGCACGCCGAATATTTCTATGCGAGCAACTCCCCGGATCTGAACAAGATCTACCAGGGCCTCAACACGCGACTTTCCTTCGAGACGCGACAGACCGAAATCACCGCATTCCTGGCCGCGGGCGCGGCGATCCTGTCGCTGCTGTCGGCGCTTTTGTCGATGCTGTGGTTCAATCGCATACTGTAACCCGGGATGACCCGGACTCGATCCGGCGAAGCCACGTTGGAATAGGGAGAGAAGCTCGTGCAGGTCAAGGACAGCGTATTCATCGTCACCGGCGGCGCGTCGGGGCTGGGCGGGGCGACCGCGAGGATGCTGATCGACGGGGGCGGCAAAGTCCTGATCGCCGATCTCAAGGAAGCCGAAGGCAACGCGCTAGCCGCCGAGCTCGGTGCGAATGCCCGGTTCATTCGCACCGATGTCACCGACGAGACGAGCGGCAGGGCGGCAGTCGCAGCGGCGGTCGAGCGGTTCGCGGCCGTCCACGGCCTCGTCAACTGCGCGGGTGTCGTGCACGGCGAGCGGGTGCTGGGCAAGGAAGGCGTCCACGCGCTCGCAAGCTTCGTTCGCGTGATCAACATCAACCTCGTCGGAACATTCAACATGACGCGACTGGCGGCCGAGCAGATGGCGAAGAACACGCCCAATGCCGGCGGTGAGCGCGGAGTGATCGTCTTCACGGCTTCGGTGGCGGCGTTCGACGGCCAGATCGGCCAGCC
>VBCL01000214.1 GCA_005888865.1 Betaproteobacteria bacterium
CGCCATCCAGCCTAACCTGCTGCAACCGGAAGTCGCCACGCTGCTCGGATCGCTGCTCAAAGGCGTTCTGCTGGTGGCGGCGAGCCTGCTCGTGAGCAAGACGGTGTTGCCGCGCGTCTTCCAGGCGGTCGCGAAGGTGCCCGAGCTGGTGTTGATCGGCTCGCTGGCCTGGTGCTTCATCGTCAGCGCCGCGGCGAACGCCGCGGGCCTCTCGCGCGAGATGGGCGCGTTGATCGCCGGGGTCAGCATCTCGACCTTTCCGTACAACATGGACGTCGTGGCCAAGGTGGTCAGCATCCGCGATTTCTTCGTGACGCTGTTTTTCGTCGCGCTCGGCATGCAGATTCCCGTGCCGACCGCGGGGGTGATCGGGCTCGCATTGCTGGCGTCGGCGTTCCTGCTGCTGAGCCGGTTCATTGTCGTGTTTCCCCTCCTGCGCCAGCTCCGCCTCGGGCACCGGGCGAGCCTGCTGCCTTCGATCAACCTCGCACAGATGAGCGAGTTCTCGATGGTGATCGCGGCGATCGGCCTGGCCGATCATCACATCGACGAGAAAACGGTCAGCGTCCTGATCTTCGTTTTCGCCCTGACCTCGGTGGCCTCGACGTACCTGATCGGGTACAGCCACGGGCTGCAGAAGATCCTGGCAGGCTGGCTCCGGTGGACGGGCCTGGAGGACCTGGATGCCCGGGCGGTAGATACGCCCGCGGCCCCGACGCATGCGGGCAAGGACGTCGTGCTCCTCGGTTTCTTCGTCGAGGCCAGCGCTCTGGTGCACGAGTACGAGCTGGACGCAGAGAGCGGGCGGCATCCGCTGCTCGACCGCTTGCTCGTCATCGACTTCAATCCGCTGGTCCACGAAGAGCTGATCCGCCGGGGGATCGCCTGCGTCTACGGCGACATTTCGCACCTGGAGACGCTGCGCCACGCCGAGATTCAGAGCGCCGCGCTGATCGTTTCCACGATTCCCGACACGATGCTCAAGGGCACCCACAATCTGGAGCTGCTGCGGACCTCCCGGAGGCTCTGTCGGCACGGAAAAGTGATCGTGACCGCCAGCCGCACCGCATCGGCGCTGGAGCTCTACGAGGCGGGTGCCGACTATGTGTTCATGCCGGGATTGCAGTCGGCGGCGCAGATGGCATCCATCCTCGCGGAGGGCCTCGAGCATGGGTTCGCAGGCCTTCGCGCCGACCAGATCGAGCAGCTTCGCCGGCGCAATGAAGTGCTGCAATGATCGGAGCTCCAGGTGCTTTCCAGTGCTCAAGGACTCCCGACGAAACGATCCCGAGCACCGCCTCCCCCGGCGAGTCCGGGGTGCCCGAAAATAATTTCGATTGCAAATCCGAGCGTTACCATGCATAATGCTGGAGCGATTTTCAAGTAGTGCTGTTGTTGTCTGGTCCAGTGCCCCGCAGCTCTGCGGTACTTCTCCCTTCACCACCCCGCCGTCTTGACTGTCGCCCCAACGCAGGGGCATCGCCCCTTTTATTTTCTATTCAGGATATTCAAGACATGGCAACAGGTACAGTGAAGTGGTTCAACGATTCCAAGGGCTTCGGGTTCGTCACTCCCGAAGACGGCGGCAAAGATCTCTTTGCCCATTTTTCCGCGATCCAGGGATCGGGATTCAAGACCCTGAAGGAAGGCCAGCGCGTCAGTTACGACGTGACGACCGGCCCGAAGGGACAGCAGGCGTCGAACATTCGCCCGGCGGACTGAGTGCAGGGGCGGGCGTGGCCTCGCGGCCATTCCGTCAGTCCTTCGGAAGAGCCCGGCACCTGCCGGGCTTTTCTTTCCAACTTTCGCTGAGGCGTGATCATGGCCAAGGAAGAAATTCTCGAGATGAATGGCGTCGTGGACGAAGTGTTGCCCGACGCGCGCTATCGGGTCACGCTCGATAACGGCCACAAGCTCATTGCCTACAGCGCGGGCAAGATGCGCAAGCACCACATTCGCATCATTGCCGGTGACAAGGTCTCGCTGGAGCTCTCTCCCTACGATCTGAGCAAAGGGCGCATTACCTTCCGTCACATCGAAGGCCGCGGCCCGGTAACCGTTCCGCGTCCCAGACATTGATCGGGGCCACCCCGCGCGCCGTTCGCGGCTACACTACTTCCGGTCGCCCGGGCGCGTTCCTGACGCGGCTGCACCGAGGGGCATAGATACCTATCACATGAACGACGAAAAAATCCCGGTACGTGTCACGAGCAGCGGCCAAGTGCTCGAGGTCGTCGTCCTGAACAAGCGTCTGGACATGATCCAGATCGTGCTTGGGGAAGGCGTCCACAACGTCCGATGCGAGCTCAGACCCACACGCAACGGGTCGGCCTACGTCGGCAATGCCATGGGGCGCGAACTCGTCTACGAGCGCAGCCGCGAAGACGTGAAGGCGGACCTGGCCCGCGCCGCAGGGTTTCAAGACTTCAGGCGCTAGCCCGAGCGCCGGAGGCACGGAATCCGCAGGGCCTCGCTTCGCCCTCTCGCGACGAGCCTCACGACGCGATTGCCCGCCGCGCCGTGGTTCCCAGCATGCAACAAACGAAACAAGAATCGCTCTCCGATGAAGTTTGCCTGCCGCACGCGTCCACTAGGCTGCAATGGTCCCGCGCGCGTCCCGCCGTCTGGGTGCCGCTGACGCGGGAATCTGTCCTCTCGGGCGACCGAGGGATCGTCGTGTGCATGCAACCAGATTGGGAGAAGACCATGGGAAAGTTGTTGCGCAAGTCGCTGGCTACGACGCAGTCGAAACTGGGATTTATTCTTCTGATTGTGATAGGCACGCTGCTCACCAATGTAACGGTTGCCAGCGCGCAACTCCCGTCCGGGGAACGACAGCTCGGGCAAACGATTATCGAGCCGGGATACGATGATCGGACCGGGAGGCTCATCTACATCATGACCCCGATCGGTCCGCCCAATCCTACTCACGCCAATGCGCACGCGGTATCGCCGCTGTTCCTCATCGTGTATCCGAACTCCGCGGCCAACGCGGTCGGCACGATGAATTGCGCGCACGAGGGTGGAGACAACTGTCCGGATCACGGCCCGGGGATCGCGGACCTCGCACAGTCGGTCGTGCCGAGCGTTTACGGTGACGGCGTGTGGGGTCACGACCACATCATGGACGGTCCCGGCGGGAGCGACTTCAACGTTGCGTGGCACGTTGTGGTCGTGTTGTTCACCAACGCTGCAGCCGCGAATACGCACATCACCACCGAAGACCAGCTCGACGCGGCGCTCGACGCAGGCGACGCAATCACGGTCGAGACCGAGATCGTGTTCCACTGCAATCTCGTGTCGGGTGCGACGTACGGTCGGGCAACGCCGCTTCCACCGGCAGCGCAGTAAGACCTCGATTCCTACGACTTCCTCGCGACCAGGTCGATCAGCGCCGACATTCCGTTGTGCGCCTGTCCTTCCTGAAGCACGGGGTCGTAGGATTCGAGGACCAGGATTTCCCACGTCGTACCTTAGCTCGGGTTACACAGCGAGGCCCGTAGGGGCATCGATCCGTATTATCATCGCGCCCGTGGACAGGCCACCCTGGAGCGAAGAACACATGCACAAGATACTTGCCGCACTCGCCGTGGCGGTAGTGGCAGCGGGTCCCGCTGCCGCAACCGAGAAGACCGATGTGATGAAGCCCTTGCATCAATTCGTAGACGGCTTCAACAAGGGCGACGTCAAAACGGCCTTAGCAGCGTGCGCCGATCAAACGTCCATCATCGACGAAGTTCCGCCCCATGAGTGGCACGGTGCCGGGGCTTGCTCGACCTGGGCGAACGACTTCGAGGCCGACGGCAAGAAGAATGGAATCACCGATGGAGTCGTCACCCTCGGCAGCCCACGGCACGTCGATATCACGGGTGACCGTGCCTATGTCGTCGTTCCCGCCAACTACACCTTCAAGCAGAAAGGGAAGCCGGGCAAGGAGATCGGCTCGACGCTTACGGTTGCCCTGCAGAAGGGCCCGACCGGTTGGCGCATCACCGGATGGGCATGGGCGAAGAAGTAAGCAGCGCCGCGCTGCCCTCGAACGCGCAGAGGCAGGCGAAGGTGTGCCTGCCGCGATGAGTGCGCTACGGCTGGTCGTGGGCCTGCATTGCTCCTGATTTCAGAACGCGAATACCGGGTTTCGCGTCGAGAATCGCCGCGAGCAGCGCGGACGCGACGGCGCGAGCCGGGATCGGCCGCACCGCCTTGGGTATGATCCAGCCGAGCGGCCCGACAACCCGCGTGGCCCACACCTCGCCGCTGCGCGCCGGTTGTCCCCACGCGGCTCGGGCCCCCAGCAGCATCGACAACAGCGCGCGACCGACGAGGCCGGTGGCGCCGGCGAGGAGAGCCGTGCGCGGGATCGCAATCACATCGTTCACGCGGCCACTTTACGCGCGTCGTTGCACTCTTGCCGGCGGTCAGCTCCGACCTATGGGACATCCACGTAGTAGCCGGAGATCGTCAGCGTAGCGCAGTCGTTGCCGATGTAGCCGTCCGCGACGCGGCCAAGGAAGGACTGGATTGACGTCATGGGATCGGCATACAGCCGCATCGACAGCGTCGCGGAGAATGAGTCTTTGCTGCCCAGGGGCTCGGGCGTTTGGGGCGTCAGTGTGACCCAATGGTTAACGCTTGTTCCGCTGGTTGTCGTGATGATCATGATTTGCGGCTTTTGGCCGGACGGCAGCTGAGTGTTCACCGTGAACGTTTCGATGACCGCGCGTTTTCCGGCCGGCACGGCCATGAGGTCGATGATCTGGCCGGGCTGCCCCGTGTTCAGACATCCGACACGCAGCGCATGAAAGGGCTGAAAGCCGGGATTGTCCGCGCCGCGAACCGCTACGGCATT
>VBCL01000215.1 GCA_005888865.1 Betaproteobacteria bacterium
GATCTGGTTCTGCACCGCCTGTCCGCCCTTTTCCGCGGCCGCGAGCGACTGCTGCGCCACCCGCGCCGATTGCGCCGCGCTCTGCGAGACTTCATTGATCGATTGCGCCATCTGCAGCACCGAGGCCGAAGCCTGTTGAATTTCCCGGTTCTGCCGTTGCGCGGCTTCGTAAAGCCGATTCGAGATCGCCTGCGCGTCGGTCGTGGCCTTCGCGACCTGATCGGTCGCGCTGTTGATCCCCTTGACGAGCGTACGCAATTCCTCGATGGTGAAATTGATCGAGTCGGCGATCGCGCCGGTCACATCCTCGGTCACCGACGCCTGCACCGTGAGGTCGCCGTCGGCCAGGTTACCCATCTCGTTCAACAGACGCAGAATCGCTTCCTGGTTACGCTTGTTCTCCTGCTCGCTTTCGAAGGCACTCGCCTTCTGCTCGTCGTAGAGCACCTTGGCGAGCGCGGCGGAGAAAATCAGCGCCAGCACGGCAAACAGAATCGCGGCGCCTAGCGCTCCGAGCCGTCCCGCGTTCTGGCCCTCGTAGCCGAGCGCGAGCTTGGTCGTATCGGCGAGCAGCGGTTCGGACTCCTGGTTAATCCCGCGCGCGGCCTGCTTGGCGACGACCAGGCGCTGCATGTTCTGCAGGATGGCGTTCACGCCCGCTTCGTACGCGGTGAAGCGCTTCTGCAGATCGGAAAGGGTAGCCCTCGCTTCTTCGTTGCGCACGCCGGACAGGCGCAACGGCTCGCTGCCCTTGAGCAGCCCGTTCAGGATGTCGCGGAAGGTGCCGGTGTCCTTGCCGAGCAGGAACGCGACCTCGGGGTCGATTTCGTCGGACGACACCAGCGAGTTCGCATTCTTCGCGATCCGCTGCGAGAGCATGGCGAGCTGGCTGGTGAAATCGATCTCGCGTACGCTGCCGCCGCCGGCCGCAGCCTGCGAGGAGGCTTGCTGAGCGAGCTCGAGCAGCGCGGTGTTGCCCTGGTTGATCCCCTCGAGTCCCTTGGAAAGCGACAACAGGCTGGTCTGATTGTCGAGCACCGCGGTCGCGTTCTTCTCGAGCCGATCCCAGCGCGAGCTGATCTCGCCGAGCTGCGTCTGCAAGGCGTCCGAGCTCGGGACATCGACCGACGCGTTCTTGATCGTCCCGCCCTTGGTCAACGCGTCGAGGTCGGTGCGAAAGCGGTCGCGCGAGTCCTTGAGCGCCTCGAACGCCGGCGCATTACCCTGGACGGCAAGCGATGTGCCACGCGCAAGCCGTTGCGAGAGCATCTGCATCTCGGTCGCGGTGCCCGCGCTGGCGGTGGTCCGGGCGGTAAGCGTGATATACAGAAAGAGCATCAGCAGCGCCAGCACCACGAAGATGCCGATGAGCGCGCCGAGGATCTGGTACTGCTTCGCCGCGGGAAGGTGCCCGATGAACGGCACGCGCCCGGGTTGCCGCTTCTCGGCGGCCGCCGTGCGCAGCTGATCCATCATCGACGCCGAGGCAAGCGGATCGTAGCCCGGCGCGGGTGAACCCATCTTGACCTGCGTGGTCGTCGGCATCTCGAGCTCAGCCTCGCCCGCCGATCGTCCCAACGGCCTCGCTCCGAGCATGCTCTTCAAATTCAGACTAAGCGCCATGTTTTCTCCCATCCCGAACGGTCGCTGACGCGTTCGTTCATCCCGCCGCCTTACAACCCCACCTGCAGGAACGCCGGGTCCTGCGCGAGTCGTGCCAGATCGATTTCCTGCCACGCCGCGCCGCCGGTCTCGGTCCACCGCGCTCCGTACCACGCAGGTGCGTCCGCCATGGGCTCGCTCTTCGAAAGCTCCGCCAGGTTGCGTAAACCGAGCACGCGATGCACGATCAGCCCGGCGCGAAGCTCGCCCGCGCGCGGACCGAAAAGCACTAACCGCGTCTGGCTTGCGCCTGGCGCCACCGGCTCGAGCGGCCGCCCGAGAAACCCGGCGAAGTCCACCACGCCATACAAGTTGCCCCGGATATTGGCGATGCCGAGGTACCACGGCTTGGTCAGCGGTACGCTCGCCATCGTTGGAACAGCGATCACCTCGCCCGCGTCGGAGAGCCGGATCAGCCATTGCGTGCCGGCGCAGGCGATCCCAAGCCGCGACTGCTCGACCTGCGCCGCCGTCTTCGCGGCGAGCCGCGTCGCCAGCTCCTGCTGGAATGCCCGAAGGTCGAGCTTTGCAGTGCGGGCCATTGCGCGATCGGCCTGAAAGCCTTAGCCGAACGCGGTGATCTTCGCGAGCAGCTCGTCGCGTTTCACCGGTTTCACGATGTAGTCGCGCGCCCCCTGGCGCAATCCCCAGATCTTGTCGGTCTCCTGGCTCTTCGAGGTGCACAGGATGATCGGGACCGTGCGCGTCGAGGGGTCCCGGCTGATCGCCCGTGTCGCCTGAAAGCCGTTGAGCCCGGGCATGACCACGTCCATGAGGATCAGATCCGGCTTCACGGTCTTCGCCTTCAGAATCGCATCCTCGCCGTTGTCGCTGGCCACGACTTCGTAGCCGGCCTTGGTCAACATGTCGTTGAGTACGTGCCGCTCGGTCGGCGAATCGTCGACGATCAGAATGCGCTTGATGGTCATGGTTTGCTGCCCGTCACTGCATCCCCCTCGTACGTGCTGCTGCCCCGCCGCCATGGCGGGCGGCTCGTTGTTCAGTTCGAGTGCGGGGCGGCGGCCTTCACGTGCGTGGCCACCGCCTTCAACAGGCTGTCCTTGGTAAAAGGCTTGGTCAGGTACTGATCCGAGCCGACCATACGGCCGCGCGCGCGATCGAACAAGCCGTCTTTCGACGAGAGCATCACCACCGGCGTCTGATGAAACTTGGCGTTTTTCTTGATCAGCGCGCAGGTCTGGTAGCCGTCCAGCCTCGGCATCATGATATCGACGAAGATGAGATCCGGCTGGTGGTCGGTGATCTTGGCCAGGGCGTCGAACCCGTCATCGGCCAGTATTACGGTGCAGCCCGCCTGCAGCAAGAAAATCTCGGCGCTGCGACGAATCGTGTTGCTGTCGTCGATCACCATGACTTTCACGCCCTTCAGCGCGGCTGCGTCTTGCACTTCCCGGCCCCCGGCCTCACCGATAAATCCAACACTTACGCTCATCGCTTCCATGCTGCCCTCGCGGAGTTTGCCACGGATGTAAGCAAATGCCTAGAGCATAATCCTTGCCAGAAAGGGCAAAGCTCAGACTTCTGAGGGATTTACAACGGCGAGTTCGTGCAAAGCAGCGGAAAAACTGCCGTTTTTTGTCATTTCCCGGCGTGGCCCGGCGGGGCCAGCCCGGCTACCGGCCGAGAAACATCCGGTAGGCGGGGTTGCCGGACTCGTCGATGTAGCGGTAGCCCACCCGGCCCAGGAAGCGCTGGAACTCGGTGTGGTCCGACGGCGGCACCTGCATGCCGACCAGCACCCGGCCGTAGTCGGCGCCGTGGTTGCGATAGTGGAACAGGCTGATGTTCCAGCCGCGGCTCATGCTGTTGAGAAACTGCATCAGCGCGCCGGGCCGCTCCGGAAACTCGAACCGGAACAAGATCTCGTGCTTGGCGTCCGACGCATGCCCGCCGACCAGATGCCGGACGTGCGCCTTGGCCATCTCGTTGTCGGAAAGATCGTAGGCCTCGATGCGGCGCTTGTGCATCGCCCGCAGCAAGTCGGCGGTCTCGCGGCGGTTATGGACTTCGATGCCGACGAAGATGTGCGCGATCCGGGCGTCGGCGTACCGGTAATTGAATTCGGTGATGCTGCGCTTGCCGAGCAATGCGCAGAACTCGCGGAAGCTGCCCGGCCGTTCGGGGATCGTGACCGCCAGGATCGCTTCGCGCTCCTCGCCGAGCTCGGCGCGTTCGGCGACGAAGCGCAGCCGGTCGAAATTCATGTTGGCCCCGGTGGCGATCGCCACAAACGTTCGGTCCTGCGTGCGATGTCGCTCGCAGTAGGCCTTCACCCCGGCGATGGACAGCGCGCCCGCGGGCTCGAGGATCGAGCGCGTGTCCTCGAAGGCGTCCTTGATCGCGGCACAGATCGCGTCGGTGTCGACCAGCACCATCTCGTCGACCAGCTCGCGGCAGATGCGAAACGGCTCCTTGCCCACCTGCTTGACCGCCACGCCATCGGCGAAGAGCCCCACGTTGTCGAGCTTCACCCGCCGTCCCGCCTCGAGCGAGCGAGCCATCGCCGCCGAATCGACGGGCTCGACGCCGATGATCCGGATCTCGGGCCGCACGCGCTTGACGTACGCCGCGATCCCGGCGATCAATCCACCGCCGCCAACCGGCACGAAGATCGCATCGGTCGCACCCTGGTGCTGACGGAGAATCTCCATGCCGATCGTGCCTTGCCCTGCGATCACGTCGAGGTCATCGTACGGGTGCACGAATACCGCCCCGCTCGACCGGGCGAGTCCGATCGCCTTGGCGTAGGCATCGCTGTACGAGTCTCCGTGGAGCAGTACTTTCGCCCCACGGCCCTCCACCGCGTGAATCTTGATCGACGGCGTGGTCACCGGCATGACGATCCTTGCCGTGCAGCCCAGTCGCTGAGCCGCAAGCGCCACCCCCTGAGCATGATTCCCGGCGGAGGCAGCTACGACCCCACGCGCGCGTTCCCCGGCGGACAAGTGCGCCATCCGGTTGTACGCGCCGCGCAGCTTGAACGAGACCACCGGCTGCTGATCCTCGCGCTTCAGCAGCGCCGTATTGCCGAGCCGCATCGACAGCGTCGGGGCGATCTCGGGCCGGGATTCGATTGCGACGCGGTGAACCTTGGGCGTCAGGA
>VBCL01000216.1 GCA_005888865.1 Betaproteobacteria bacterium
AAGAGTGCTGCGTTCGCCGCACCGGCTTCACCGATCGCAAACGTCGCCACGGGAATGCCCTTGGGCATCTGCACGGTCGACAAGAGCGAGTCTTCGCCGCGCAAATATTTCGAGGGAATCGGTACGCCCAGGACCGGCAGCGTGGTCTTGGCGGCAAGGATACCTGCGAGGTGCGCCGCACCCCCGGCGCCGGCAATGATGCACGCCAGGCCGTTCGCGGCCGCGCTCTCGGCGTAGGCGAACGCGTCGTCGGGCGTGCGGTGGGCGGAGAGCACGCGCGTATCGTGCGCGATACCGAAGTGAGTAAGCTGCGCGACCGCGTGCTGCATGATTTCCCAGTCGCTCTCGCTGCCCATCACCACGCCCACCTTGGGCGCGGGGTTCCTTCGAGCCATGACTCCCTTTCGAGGATCTGACGAACGCTGCGGTGCCGGCACGCTCCGGAGCGACGAAGTTTACCATCGCGGCGCGGTACCCACGTCGCCAACGATACGAGGAAAGGATTGTCGCATCCGAAGTGCTAGGAAAGACTTGTCGCATCCGAACGCGTCGCTGACAATGCTGCGCATGCCCGCGCCGTTCTCCTCTACCTTCACGCGCTCCGCCGCGATCCTGGCGCTGTGCCTCAGCTTCGCGGCGTTCGGCCAGCCGACCGACGGCGACTTCGCAGCCGCGCGCGATGCGTATCGCGCCGGCGATTCGGCGCGGCTGGAGCGCCTGGCGCCCCGCCTCAAGGGGCACCTGCTCGAGCCATACGTTGCCTACTGGCGGCTGCGATTGAAGCTCGACGATGCCGACCCGTCGACCGTGCGTGCGTTCCTCGAGCGCTACGCGGACATGCCGCTTGCCGATCGGCTTCGCGGCGAATGGCTGAAGTCGCTGGGCAAGCGCGGCGCGTGGGAGCTGTTCGCCGTCGAGTACCCCGCACGCGCGGCCGACGATGTCGAGCTCGCGTGCTATGCCGCGCAATTCCAGCTCCAGCGCAAGCGCGAGGGCGACAACCCGGCGCTGGAAGTCCGGCGTTTCTGGTTCAGCGGGCACGAACAGCCCGAATCGTGTCAGCCCATTTTCGCGACGCTGCTCGCGCAGGGAGTGCTGTCCACACGAGACGTCTGGGCGCGCTTCCGACTCGCGCACGAAGCAGGCAATTTCCGCCTCGCCGCGAGGATCGTCGCTGAATTGCCGGCGCCCGAACGGCCCTCGCTGCGCGAGTTTCAACGTATCGATCGCGGCGCGCGAGTCACGCTGGTCAAAGGTGAATTTCGCTGGACGGCGCAGAGTGACCGCGAGCTTGCACTCTACGCGCTCGACCGCGTCGCACAGACCGACGTAACGGCGGCGCACGACGCGTGGGCGAAGTGGCGCGTACGGCTGCCGGAGGCCGACCGGCTCTATGGCAACCTGCTCGTCGCATACAGCGCTGCCCGGCAGCTCGTCCCGGCGGCGAGTGACTGGTATCGCGAAGCCGAAGGCGCAGCGCTGAACGAGGCGCAACGCGCGTGGCGCGTGCGTGCGGCGTTGCGCGCCGGAAACTGGGCCGAGGTGGGACAGGCGATCGACGCAATGCCGACGGACGAGGCGCTGGAACCCGCGTGGCGGTACTGGAAGGCGCGCTCGCTTCGCGCCCTTGGGCACGATGCGGACGCGACGCGGCTGTACGGCAGTCTCGCGACCGAACAGCATTTCTACGCGTTTCTCGCCGCCGAAGCGCTGGGTGCGAGCGTCATGCCGATCAGCGAGCCGCTGACGCCGGAGCCCGCGGCCCTCACCGCATTCGCGGCGCGCGAGGCCGTGCAACGCGTCGTCAGACTCTCTGCACTCGATCTGCGGCCGGACGCGCAGCGTGAATGGGTGGCGGTCGTACGCGGGCTCGACGATGACGGCCTGCTGCTGGCCGCGACGTTCGCGCAGAGCAACGGTCTCTATGACCGGTCGATCAACACCGCCGAGCGCACCCGGCGGCGACACGACTTCGCGTTGCGTTATCCGACGCCCTTCGAAACCGAGATCGAAGCCGCAGCACGAGACAACGGGCTCGATCCGGCGCTGGTCTTTGGTCTGGTGCGCCAGGAGAGCCGCTTCGTATCCGACATCGTGTCGGGAGCGGGCGCGGTCGGGCTCATGCAGCTGATGCCGCCGACCGCGCGCTGGGTCGCGCGAAAGACCGGTGCCGACGCTCGCTCTCTCCGGCTCGACAATCCCGCGTTCAACGTACGTCTGGGCGCGTATTATCTGCGCTACGTTCTCGGCAAGCTCGACGGCGAGCCGGTGCTCGCCGCTGCGGCGTACAATGCGGGCCCGGGACGCGCGCAGGCGTGGCGGGGGAACGCGCCGCTCGAAGGCGCGATCTATGTCGAGACGATTCCCTTCAACGAAACCCGGGACTACGTAAAGAAAGTGCTGGCCAACGCCATGTTCTATCAGGCCCGGCTCGGTGCGCGCTACGTTGCGCTCCATGACCGGCTCGGCGTGATTACGCCTCGTGGCGCCGCTGCCGATATTGAGAAAAGCGTTGAGAAAAGCGCCGAGAAAAGCGTCGACCCAGCCGCCGACGGCGGCGCCGACAGCAGCGCGGCCGTTCCCGACGCATCACCCACCGAGCGCCCCGAGCCCGAGCGATGAGCACCGGGAGAATTCTCGTGCTCGGCGGCAGCGGGTTCGTCGGGCGGCACGTCGTCGCGCGGCTCGTCGCGGAAGGGTGGAGCGTCATCGTGCCGACGCGCAGCCGGGAGCGGGCCAAGCACCTCATCCTGCTACCGACCGTCGACGTTCTCCAGGCCGACATTCACGATCCGGTGACGCTCGAAGGCCTCGCCGTCGGCGCGGACGCGATGATCAACCTGGTGGGCATCCTCAACGAGGGCCGGCGGGGCGACTTCGACCGCGCTCACATCGAGCTTGCGCGCAAGACTGTCGCTGCGTGCCGGGCCGCGGGCGTCCCGCGCCTGCTGCACATGAGCGCGCTCAACGCGGATGCGCAAGGGCCGAGTCGGTATCTCGCGAGCAAAGGGCAGGCCGAAGCCATCATTGCCGGGTCCGATCTGGAATGGACGATCTTTCGTCCCTCGGTGGTCTTCGGTCCCGAGGATTCGTTCCTCAACATGTTTGCGCGCCTCGAGCGCTTCCTGCTCGTGGTGGCACTGGCGTGCGCGGAGGCACGCTTCCAGCCGATCTGGATCGGCGACGTCGCTCAAGCGTTCGTTCGCGCGCTCGACGACGACCGCACATTGCGCCAGCGCTATGCGTTGTGCGGCCCGCGGGTCTACACCTTGCGCGAGCTGGTTGCCTACGTCGGTGAGGTCACCGGATATCGTCGTGCGATCGTTCCGCTGGGTGCGAGGCTCTCGCGCCTGCAGGCGCGCATCCTCGAGGTTCTTCCTGGCAAGCTGATGACCCGTGACAACCTCGCCTCGATGACGCGCGACAGTGTCTGCAACTGCGAATATCCCGCCGTGTTCGGCGGCGTGCCCAAGGCGTTGGAGGCAATCGCGCCGAGTTACCTCGCGCACGCGAAGCGAAGCCGCTACTCCAGACTGCGCGCCCAGGTCGGGCGCTGAAGCTGCCGGAAATGAAGATCTATCGCGTCGGTGGCTCGGTGCGCGACGAGATGCTCGGGCGAACGGTCGCCGACCACGACTACGTGGTTGTGGGCGCCACTCCGGAAGCAATGCTCAAGCTTGGCTTTCGGCCGGTTGGGCGTGATTTCCCCGTGTTCCTGCACCCGGAAACCCACGAGGAATACGCGCTGGCCCGCACCGAGCGAAAGAGTGGGCGAGGCCATCGAGGTTTCGCCTTCCACGCCGCGCCCAGTGTCACGCTCGAGGAGGATCTCGGCCGTCGCGATCTGACGATCAACGCCATGGCACGAGGCGAGGACGGCGCCCTGGTCGACCCTTTTGGGGGCGAGCGCGACCTGCGCGAAGGCGTACTGCGCCATGTCGGTCCGGCTTTCGCCGAGGACCCGTTGCGCGTCCTGCGCGTCGCGCGCTTCGCCGCGCGCTTTCGCTTCACGGTTGCGCCGGAAACCGAAGCGCTGATGCGATCGATTGTCGCCCGCGGCGAGCTGGCGACGCTTTCGAAAGAGCGGGTCTGGCAGGAGCTCGCGAAGGCGCTGATGGAAGCCACACCGTCGCGTTTCTTTGCGACACTGGACCGTTGCGGCGCGCTCGCGCAACTGTTGCCGGAGTTGGATGCGCTCTTCGCCAAATCGCCGCGCAGCGGGCCTGCCGCGGGGACGCGTATCCTGCGGGCGGTCGACCGTGCTGCCGCTACCGGCGAACCGCTCGCGGTTCGCTATGCGGTGCTCGCGGGGGCTCTGGCCAGGACGACGAGCGTTCGCGAGCGCCTGGCCGAAAGCTTGAGCCGCCGACTCAATGCGCCGACCGATTGTCGAGAGCTCGCTCGTCTCGCCGCGCGCCTGGACGCCCGGGTCGAACGCGCGACTGAGCTGACGCCCGCTGCGCTGCTCGACCTGCTGCTTTCAATCGATGCGCTGCGCCGGCCGGAGCGACTGGACCGGCTTCTGCGCGTATGCGCGGCGTGGGGGCACGTGGAGGGGGGCGCCGCGCGCCACGACGGTCTGGCCGCCGTGCGGCTGGCAGAGGCCCTCCGCATCGTCCGCGGCGTGAGACTCGCTCCGCAGGCCCCTGATCAGCCCCGCGGCACGGATATCGTTCAACGAATGCGCGCCGCGCGTCTCAAGGCGCTGCGCGAGTGGCAAAAAAAGGTCAAGCGTTAAGCGTTCGGTGTCGAGCGTGAAAACCTTCCAACCGCCCACCGG
>VBCL01000217.1 GCA_005888865.1 Betaproteobacteria bacterium
GACGAAGAATTACCAGCACGAGCTCGAGCTCGTCGTTGCCATCGGAACGGCGGCCACCAATCTCTCGCCCGAGCGGGCGCGCGACGTCGTGTACGGCTACGCCGTCGGCCTGGACATGACACGACGCGATCTGCAGAACGCCATGCGCGAGATCAAGCGACCGTGGGACATCGGCAAGTCCTTCGCCGAGGCGGCGCCGATCGGCCCGGTGTATCCCGTCACTCAGGTCGGTCACCCGAGCAACGGTCGGATCGCGCTCGACGTGAACGGCGAGCCCCGCCAGCGAGGCGATCTTGCGGACATGATCTGGGACGTTCCGCACGTCCTGCATTTTCTCTCGCAATACTACGAGTTGTTGCCCGGCGACCTGGTCTTCACCGGAACGCCGTCGGGCGTGGCCGCCGTCGTGGCCGGCGACCAGCTCGTCGGACGCATCGAAGGCCTGGGTAGCTTGAGCATTCGCATCGTGGCGCCGCGATGAGCGTTGCCCGGGTCCACCCGTGAGCGCGTTGTCCGCGGATTTCGTCGAGCGCGAATACAACCTTCGCGCCGCGTTTCCCGATCACGCGCAATGGTTCGCGCGCTGGGCCGCCGACAGCGCTGTGGCGCGGAGCCGCCTCGATGCGCGGCTCGATGTTCGCTACGGCAACGGGCCCAAACAGACCATGGATCTGTTCCCGGCGGCGAACCCGCGAGGGACGGTGTTGTTCATCCATGGCGGCTACTGGCGGGCGCTCGACAAGTCCGATCACTCCTTCGTGGCGCCGCCGCTGGTCGCTGCGAGCGTCGGCGTTGCCGTCATGAACTACGATCTTTGCCCCGCCGTCGGGATTGCGCAGATCGTCGACGAATGTCGGGAGGCCGTGGCGTGGCTGCGCCGCGAAGGGCCGGGCCACGGCCTGTCGGTCGAGCGACTGGTCGTCTCGGGACATTCCGCAGGTGGCCATCTCGCGGCGATGCTGGTCGCCACCGACTGGCATGCGCGCGGGCAGGCCGCCGATGCGATCACGGGTGCGGTGGCCGTCAGCGGCCTGTTCGATCTCGAGCCGCTCGTTCACGTGTCGTTCAATACCGACCTCAGGCTCGATGCGGGGCGCGCCTACATGGTGAGTCCGGTTCATCTTCAGCCGCGTGTGCCGATCCCGATGCTGATCGCTGCGGGCGCGCAAGAGACGAGCGAGTTCATTCGCCAGTCGTGGCTGCTGTGGGAGTGCTGGCCGGCGTGCCATCCTCCGACCCGTCGCGCTCCGCTGTTCGTCGCCGAGCGCCACCATTTCAGCGTGCTCGTGGATCTAGGCGATCCGGAGAGCGATCTCGTGCAGCACACGCTCGCGTTGTTCTGACGGCTTCGTCATCCTGGCGAAGGCCAGCGGTGGTCATCCTGGCGAAGCCTGCCCCGGCGTAGGCCTGGGGCCGGGATCCAATTTCTCGGCGCAACTTGGGCCCGGCTCAGTTACCAAAATGAGCCGGGACGACGAGATATAATGATCGCTTGTCCCGCCGCTCCAGGAATTCCGTGACTTCTCCGCATCTGCATGCTGTCGACGCGCGCGACTCGCTTGCCGTCGCTGCGACCGCGGCGGCGAGCGCCGTGAGCCCCACTTCCGAGATCATCGCGGAGCTCGAGGCCGGCCGCATGGCGATCCTCGTCGACGAACAGGACCGCGAGAACGAGGGCGATCTGATCGTGGCCGCGGATTGCGTCACGGCCGAGGCGGTCAATTTCATGGCCAAATATGGTCGTGGCCTGATCTGCATGCCGATCACCGAAGCGCGAGCGCGGCAACTCAACCTGGCGCCGATGGCGGCTGTCAACCGCTCGGTGCACGGCACGAACTTCACCGTATCGATCGAGGCCGCGCATGGCGTGACCACGGGCATCTCCGCGGCGGACCGCGCGCACACGATCCGGGTCGCGTGCGCTCCCGACGCGAAGCCGTCCGACATCGTGCATCCCGGACATGTCTTTCCGCTGGTCGCCCAACAGGGCGGGGTGCTCGTGCGCGCCGGCCACACCGAGGCGTGCTGTGATCTGGCGCGGCTCGCCGGCCATTCGCCCGCCGCTGTCCTGTGCGAGATCCTGAAGGACGACGGAACGATGGCGCGGTTGCCCGACTTGACCGAATTCGCGCGTCTGCACGGGCTCAAGATCGGTGCGATCGCCGACCTGATTCACTATCGCAGCCAGACCGAACGGCTGATCGAGCGTGTCGGTGAGCGCCCTATCCAGACCACGGAGGGTGAATTCCGTCTTGTCACCTACCGCGACAAGGTGAACGATGCGACGCATCTCGCGCTCGCGCGCGGCGACATCGTGCCCGAGCGCGAGACGCTGGTCCGGGTGCACGAGCCGCTGTCGGTCGTCGACTTGCTCGACAGCGGGAGCCGCACGCACTCCTGGACGATCGCCGCGGCGCTGGGCGCCATCGCGAAAGCCGGGCGCGGCGTGCTCGTTCTGCTGCACCGGCCGGAGTCAGCGGCGGAACTGCGGCAGCGCGCGCTCACCGATCAGCCGCCGGCGGAGACCCGCGTCGATCTGCGCAACTACGGCATCGGCGCGCAGATCCTGCGCGATCTCAACGTCGGCAAGATGCGACTGCTCGCGCGCCCGCGGAAGATGCCCAGCATGACGGGCTTCGGTCTGGAGGTTACGGGTCACGCCGACGTCGAGGTGTCCGCCGACCCCCCACGCGGCTGAGCGGGCCGCGCGGCCAATTCACCGCTTTCCCTCCATACCATTACTGCCATGCCCCTGCGCAGACTTACCGCCAATACCCGCGCCGCGCACATGCGTGTCGGCATCGTCCTGTCGCGCTTCAACCCCGAGATCGGCGAGTTGTTGCTCAAGGGTGCCCTGCGCGCGCTCCAGGATGCCGGCGTTCGCGAAGCTCAGGCCGTCGTCGTTGCCGTGCCCGGCGCACTGGAATCGCCCCTCATGTTGCAGCGCATGGCTCAGGCGGGCGACTACGACGCGCTGGTCGCACTGGGCGCGGTCATTCGCGGCGAAACGTATCACTTCGAGATCGTCGCCAACGAGTCGGCGGCCGGCGTGGCCAGCGTGCAGCTCGAGTTCGGCATTCCGATCGGCAACGGCATTCTGACCACCGACACCGAAGAGCAAGCGCGGGAGCGCGCCGAGGTCAAGGGCCGCGACGCAACGCTCGCGGCGATCGAGATGGCCAACCTGCTCGCCGTCATCGACAACGAGTGATGAAAAGCCGACGCCCGACAAGTCATTCGCAAGGAGGCAGCCGGCGCCGTGCACGCGAATTTGCCCTGCAGGGCCTGTACCAATGGCTGCTCGCGCGTACTCCGCCGCCGGCGATCCGCGCGCACCTTGCGGAGTCGAGCGGATTCGACCGGTGCGACACGGCGTTTTTCGACGGACTGTGGCAGGGAGTCACCGGCGAATTCGACACGCTGATCGCTGCCCTCGCGCCGTATCTGGACCGGGCACCCGAACAGCTCTCGCCCGTCGAGAAGAGCGTACTGGCGATCGGTGCGTGGGAGCTGCTGCGCACACCCGAGATCCCGTATCGTGTGGCGATCAACGAGGCGGTCGAGCTGGCCAAGACCTATGGCGGCACCGACGGCCACAAGTACGTCAACGGCGTGCTCGACAAATGGGCTGTCGCGACGCGGGCGGCCGAAGTCGGCGCGGCGCGGGCCGCCGGCTGACCTTCGGCGCGTTCCGGCGCGCGCCCGTCGAATCCGTTTGCACGCTTCGATGGCCTCCGAGTTCGAGCTTATCGATCGTTTCTTCCGCCGTCCCGCACATCACGCTGTGCTCGGTGTCGGCGACGATGCGGCGCTGGTTGCGCCCACCGCCGGATGCGAGCTCGCGGTGTCGGTCGACATGATGGTCGCCGGAACGCATTTTCTCGCGGACGTCGACCCGGAAGCGCTCGGGCACAAGGCCTTGGCCGTGAACCTTTCCGACATGGCGGCGATGGGCGCCCGTCCGCGCTGGGCGCTTCTTGCCGGTGCGTTGCCGCGCGCCGATCTGGCATGGCTCGAGGCCTTTTCGCGAGGCTTTTTCGCGCTCGCCGACATGTTCGAGGTCGACCTCGTCGGCGGCGACACGACCAAGGGGCCGCTCAATCTCTGCGTGACCATCCTCGGCGAAGCACCGGCGGGTCAGGCACTTCGCCGCAGCGGCGCGAAGGTCGGTGATGCGATCTATGTTTCGGGGCGCCTCGGCGACGCCGCACTTGCACTGGCTCACCATCGGGGTCGCACCGTGCTCGCCGA
>VBCL01000218.1 GCA_005888865.1 Betaproteobacteria bacterium
CCGCTCGTGGGTCTCGCGGACGCCATCGTCGACCTTGTCAGCACCGGCAACACCCTCAAGGCCAACGATCTCGTCGCCGTCGAGGAGATCCTGCCGATCAGCGCACGGCTGATCGTCAACCCGGCTGCGCTCAAGCTCAAGCGCGTGAGCATGCAGCCGCTGCTCCAGGCGATCGCCGCCTCGGCGGCGGAGAAGGCCGATGCCTGAGAAGGCGCCCCGGCGGCTCGACTCCTCGACAGCGGATTTCGACGCGGCGCTGGCGCGGCTGACCGAGTTCGACGCCAAGGAGGACGCGGCCGTCGAGGCCGCGGTCGGAGGGATCCTCGCCGACGTGCGGGCCCGCGGCGACGCCGCGGTGCTCGAATACACCGCGCGCTTCGATCGCATCCGCGCGGTGAGCGTCGCCGCGCTCGAGCTTTCCACGTCCGAATGCCGTGCCGCGTTCGAAGGCTTGCCGCCCGGGGAGCGCGACGCGCTCGTGACGGCAGCGCAGCGTATCCGCGCGTTTCACAGGCCGACGGCACGCGCCTGGGGCAGAAGGTCACCGCGCTCGACCGCGTGGGGCTGTACGTTCCGGGCGGCAAGGCTGCGTACCCGTCGTCGGTGCTGATGAACGCGCTGCCGGCGAAGGTCGCGGGCGTGCCCGAGATCGTCATGGTTTCGCCCATGCCGGACGGCGCGCGGAATCCGCTGGTCCTCGCCGCCGCGCATCTTGCGGGCGTCACGCGCGCCTTCGCGATCGGCGGCGCGCAGGCGATCGCGGCGCTCGCCTACGGCACGGGGACGATTCCCGCCGTCGACAAGATCGTCGGCCCGGGCAATGCCTATGTTGCGGCGGCTAAGCGCAGGGTCTTCGGCACGGTCGGTATCGACATGATTGCCGGGCCGTCGGAAATTCTCGTCATCGCCGACGCGAGCGCCAACGCGGACTGGGTCGCGATGGATCTTTTCTCGCAGGCCGAGCACGACCAGGACGCGCAGGCGATCCTCATCTCGCCCGATGCGGACCTCCTCGACGCGGTCGCCGCAAGCATGGCGCGGCAGTTGCCGGCGATGGCGCGCAAGGACATCATCGCCACGTCGATCGGCGCGCGCGGCGCGCTGATCCGGGTGCGCGACCTGGACGAGGCCTGCGCGATCGCCGATCGGATCGCGCCCGAGCACCTGGAGTTGGCCGTCGCCGCACCGGAAGCGCTGCTCTCCAGGATCCGGCATGCGGGGGCGATCTTCCTGGGCCACTACAGCTCCGAGGCGTTGGGCGACTACTGCGCCGGGCCGAACCATGTCCTGCCGACCGCGCGCAGCGCGCGCTTCTCCTCGCCGCTCGGGGTGTACGACTTCCAGAAGCGGAGCAGCATCATCGCGGTATCCTCCGCCGGCGCGCAGACGCTCGGCCGCACCGCGATCACGCTCGCGCGTGGCGAAGGCCTGTCGGCACATGCACGAAGCGCCGAACTGCGACTGGAATCCGTGAAGCTGGCATCCGGCTGAACATTTCCAGAGCCATGACCGGCCCCTCACCCTTTCCGTCTCCCCGCTTGCGGGGAGAGGGAAACGCCACCTCCGCCGAGCTCGTCGCGCGCGTCGTGCGGCCCGAGATCCGTGCGCTGTCGGCATACGTCGTCGCTAAGGCCGAGGGCATGATCAAGCTCGACGCCATGGAGAATCCCTACGCGCTCCCCGGCCCGGTCCGGGCGCGGCTCGACGCCGCGCTATCGCACGTCGCCGTCAATCGCTATCCCGATGGCGGGGCCGACGCGGCCAAGGCAGCGCTCCGTCAGGCGCTCGGCATCTCCGATCGACAGGCCGTGTTGCTCGGCAACGGCTCCGACGAGCTGATCCAGATCATCACCTCGGCGCTGGCCCGCCCGGGCGCGGTCATGCTCGCGCCCGAGCCGTCGTTCGTCATGTATTCCATGAACGCGTTGTACGCGGGGATGCGTTTCGTCGGTGTGCCGCTCTCGGCCGACTTCAGCCTCGATCTTCCGGCCATGCGCGCGGCGATCGAGCGCGAGCAGCCCTCGCTCGTCTTCATCGCCTATCCGAACAACCCGACCGGCAACCTGTTCGCGGCGGGCGACGTCGAGGCTGTGCTGCGCGTGGCCCCGGGGCTGGTCGTCGTCGATGAGGCGTATTACGCGTTCGCGGAGGCGAGCTTTCTTCCCCGGATCGCCGAGTATCCGAACCTGCTGGTCCTGCGGACGGTGTCGAAGGTCGGGCTGGCGGGGATTCGGCTCGGATATGCGGTCGCGGCGCCGGAATGGATCGCGGAGCTCAACAAGGTCCGTGCACCGTATAATGTGAACGCGTTGACGCAGGCGGGCGCCGTCGCGCTGTTCGCCGACACAGGCTGGATCGCGGAGCAGGCAAGCGCGATCCGTGCCGAGCGGGCACGGCTGGAAGCGGCGCTTCGGCGACTGCCGGAAACGACGGTGTTTCCCAGCCAGACGAATTTCGTGCTGGTCCGCGTCGCTGACGCGAAGGCGATGTTCGATGGGCTGAAGGCCCAGCGAATCCTGGTCAAGAACGTGCACGGCTGGCATCCGCTGCTCGCGAACTGCCTGCGGATCACGGTTGGAACGCCCGAGGAAAACGACTTGCTGCTTGCCGCCTGCACCGAGCTTTGCCGATGAACGATACCAAGGCCCGAGCGACCGCCTCGGCGGGTCGGCGCGCCCGCGTGGAGCGCGCGACCAAGGAGACGACGATCGCCGTCGCGGTGAATCTCGACGGGACGGGTCGCGCCGAGCTCGCGACCGGCGTGCCGTTCCTCGATCACATGCTCGACCAGGTGGCGCGCCACGGCATGCTGGACCTGTCGGTGCAGGCCAAGGGCGATCTGCACATCGACGCCCACCACACCGTCGAGGACGTGGGCATCACCCTGGGTCAGGCGGTCAAGCAGGCCTTGGGCGACAAAGCCGGCCTCGTGCGTTACGGCGTCGCCTACGTGCCGCTCGACGAGGCGCTGTCGCGCGCGGTCATCGATCTGTCCGGGCGCCCGGGGCTCGAGTACCACGTGCCGTTCACGCGGCCGATGATCGGCGCCTTCGACGTGGATCTCATGCACGAGTTCTTCCAGGGCTTCGTCAATCACGCGCTGGCGACGCTGCACGTCGACAACCTGCGCGGGCAGAACGCACACCACCAGGCGGAGACGGTGTTCAAGGCGTTCGCCAAGGCGCTGCGCATGGCGGTCACGGCCGACCCGCGGGCGAGCGGGGTGCCGTCGACGAAGGGAACCCTGTAGGCTGAGCGGCGCGATGCCCGGGATAACGCTGTGCGCGTGCGGCCCGGCCCGGGGGTTCGCGCCGCGTGCCCGCCGCCGGGCTACACGATGATAGACATCGCCGTCGTCGACTATGGCACCGGCAACCTGCGCTCGGTGGCGAAGGCGCTGCGGTTCGTTGCGCCGGAACGCACCATCGTGGTGAGTTCGAACCCGGCGGAAATCCGGAGCGCGGCACGGGTCGTGCTCCCGGGACAGAGCGCCATGCCTGACTGCATGCGCTCCCTGAACGAGAGCGGGCTCACCGAGGTCGTCCTGCAGACGTCCACCGACCGCCCATTTCTGGGTATCTGTCTGGGTTTGCAGATGCTCTTCGACGAGAGCGAGGAAGGACCCACTCCCGGTTTGGGCGTTCTCGCAGGCGGTGTGGTGCGTTTCCGCGACGCGGCGATGGTCGACGTGGACGGCGGCCGGTTGAAGGTCCCCCATATGGGCTGGAGCCTCGTGCGCCGCACGCGCGAGCATCCGCTGTGGCGGGGTATCGACGACGGCGCGCGATTCTATTTCGCGCACAGCTACTATCCGCAGCCGAATGACCCGGACGTGACGGCGGCGAGCGTCGAGTATCCAACGGCGTTTACTTGCGCGATTGCCCGCGCTAATATCTTTGCTGTGCAGTTCCACCCCGAGAAAAGCCACCGCGCCGGTCTTCAGTTGCTCTCGAACTTCGTCGCCTGGAACGGGCGCGCCTGAACGCAGCTGCGCTAGAGCCGCGCAGCTACCTTCCTCCCACCGCACGTCGCCACGGCAGCGACATCACGTCGCCACCCCGCCGCCATGCACATCATTCCCGCGATCGACATCAAGGACGGTCACTGCGTGCGCCTGAAACAGGGTGAGATGCAGTCCGCGACGGTATTCTCCGAGGACCCGGCAGCGATGGCCCAGCACTGGCTCGAGCTCGGCGCGCAGAGACTGCACATCGTGGACTTGAACGGCGCGTTCGCCGGCAAGCCGAAGAACGAGCTCGCGATCCGCGAGGTCTGCAGCGTCATCGGCGAAGAGATCCCGGTGCAGCTCGGCGGTGGCATCCGCGATCTCGACACCATCGAGCGCTATCTGGACGACGGCATCAGCTATGTGATCATCGGCACCGCGGCGGTGAAGAATCCGGGATTCCTGCACGACGCGTGCTACGCGTTTCCCGGCCATATCATCGTCGGCCTCGATGCACGCGAGGGCAAGGTTGCGACCGATGGATGGTCGAAGCTCACCGGACACGACGTCGTCGATCTGGCGAAAAAGTACGAGGACTACGGCGTCGAGGCCGTCGTCTACACCGACATCGGGCGGGACGGCATGCTCACCGGCATCAACATCGAAGCCACCGTCAAGCTCGCCCGGGAGCTCAAGATTCCGGTGATCGCGAGCGGCGGCATCAACAGCCTGAAGGACATCAAGGAGCTCGCCGGCTACGAGAGCGAAGGCGTCACCGGCGCGATCGCCGGCCGTGCACTCTACGACGGCACGCTCGACTTCAAGGCGGCGCTCAAGGCGGCGAAAGGCAAATAGGGGTCAGACCCCATTTTCGCTGCGCGCCGTTCCTCGCTCGCCCTTCGTGGGAAAATGGGGTCTGACCCCATGCTTGCCAAACGCATCATTCCCTGTCTCGACGTGGCGGACGGCCGGGTCGTCAAGGGCGTCAACTTCGTCAACCTGCGCGACGCCGGCGATCCTGTCGAGGTGGCTCGCCGCTACGATGAGCAGGGCGCGGACGAGCTCGCGTTCCTCGACATCAAGGCAAGCGTCGAGTCCCGGGGACTCCTCTACGGCATGATCGAAGCGGTTGCGGACCAGGTGTTCATCCCGCTCACCGTTGGCGGCGCCGATAAGGTGAGCATCAATACCGCGGCCGTGCAGAATCCGGCGCTGATCGCCGAAGCCTCGGGGCGCTACGGGGCCCAGTGCATCGTCGCGGCCATCGACGCGCGCCAGTCCGCCCCCGGGCGCTGGGAGGTCTACACGCACGGCGGCCGCACGCCGACTGGACTCGACGCGGTCGATTGGGCGCGTCGCGTCACCGAGCTCGGCGCGGGCGAGATCCTTCTCACGAGCATGGATCGCGACGGTGTGAAGTCCGGCTTCGATCTCGCTCTGACCCGTGCGGTCGTCGATGCAGTCGACGTGCCGGTGATTGCCTCGGGTGGCGTTGGCGCGCTGCAGCATCTGGTCGACGGCATCGTCGTGGGTGGCGCCGACGCCGTGCTCGCGGCATCGATCTTCCACTATGGTGAATTCACCGTGGGCGAGGCCAAGAAGGCGATGGCGGCGGCAGGCATCGAAATCCGTTGATGGGGGATGCCCTCCGA
>VBCL01000222.1:0-4938 GCA_005888865.1 Betaproteobacteria bacterium
GCGGGTCGGCGCTGCTCGCCTTGCCTGGCGAGGGGCTGACGCTCGACGACAAGCAGAACGTCAGTCGCGCGCTGCTCAAGTCCGGTGCGACGATCAGCGAAATGAATTGTGTGCGGAGACACCTCTCCGCCATCAAAGGCGGACGGCTCGGAGCCGCTTGCCACCCCGCGCGGGTGGTGACGCTGCTCATCTCCGACGTTCCCGGCGACGATCCGATCAATATTGCCTCCGGCCCGACGGTCGCCGATCCGACCACCTGCATTGACGCGCTCGACGTCATCCGCCGCTACGGCATCGAGGTCCCGCCGTCAGTCGCGCGGCTCCTCGAATCGGGGGTGGGCGAAACGGTGAAGCCCGGCGATCCGCGACTCGCGCGTGCGGAAACGCGCATGATCGCCACGCCGCAGATGGCGCTCGAAGCCGCCGCGGCCGTGGCGAGCAAAGCGGGCTACGCGCCGTCGATCCTCGGCGACGCGATCGAGGGCGAGGCGCGCGAAGTCGGGAAGGTGATGGCCGGCGTCGCGCAGCAGGTCGCGCTTCACGCGCAGCCCCTTGGGCCGCCTTGCGTGCTGCTGTCGGGCGGCGAGACGACGGTCACCGTGCGCGGCAACGGCCGCGGCGGACGCAACGTCGAGTTTCTGCTGTCGCTCGCCATAGCGCTCGACGGCCACCCCGGCATCTTCGCTCTCGCCGGCGACACCGACGGCGTCGACGGCCAGGAGGAAATCGCCGGCGCGATCGTGACGCCGGAGACGCTCGCGCGCGCCCGGGCGAAAGGCATGCGCCCGCGCGCGGCGCTGGCCGACAACGACGGGCACGGTTTTTTCGGAGCGCTCGGCGATTCGCTGATCAGCGGGCCGACGCTCACCAACGTCAACGACTTCCGCGCCATCCTGATCGATGCGAGCATGGGGTCCAACCCATGACCCCGGCGGTCACAGACGCAATCGATTCGCTGCTCCACTGACGGCGCAAGGTCCGGGTCGAATCCGGACCGGAGCGTCGCTAACTCGAGGAGGATACCGTGCCCAAGTTCTTCAAGACCATCTTCGGCCAGGTCGTCGTCGCGCTCGTCGTCGGCATCGCGCTTGGCGTGCTGTACCCGGACTTCGCCACCAAGCTCAAGCCGCTCGGCGACGCCTTCATCAAACTCATCAAGCTGATGATCGCGCCGATCATCTTCTGCGTCGTGGTCCACGGCATCGCCGGGGCCGGCAGCCTGAAGAAAGTCGGCCGCGTCGGCGTCAAGGCGATCGTCTATTTCGAGCTCATCACGACGGTCGCGCTCATGCTGGGCATCGCGCTTGCGTTCGCCTTCCAACCTGGCGCCGGCATGAATATCGATCCCAAATCGCTCGATGCCACGTCGCTAAAGTCGTACGTCGACACCGCCTCGCAGGTGAAAAGCTCGGGGACCGCCGAATTCCTGATGAAGCTCATTCCGACAACGTTCGTCGGCGCCTTCACCAGCGGCGACGTTCTGCAGGTGCTGCTGATCTCGGTCATGTTCGGCTGCGCGTTGTCGTTGATCGGCGATGCCGGAAAGCCGGTGGCCGATTTCATCGAGCGCGCTTCGCACGCGCTGTTCAAGATGATGTACTTCATCGTGCGGCTCGCACCGCTCGGCGTCCTTGGCGCAATCGCGTTTACCGTCGGCAAATACGGCGTCGGCTCGCTCAAGCAGCTCGGGTACCTGGTCGTGCTGTTCTACGGGACGGTGATCATCTTCGTGGTCGTCATCCTGGGCAGCGTGCTCCGCCTGGCCGGCTTCTCGATCTTCAAGTTCATCCGCTATCTCAAGGACGAGCTGATGATCGTCCTGGGCACCGCGTCGTCCGACAGCGTGCTGCCGCAGGTCATGCGCAAGCTCGAGAAGATGGGCATCAGCGATTCGACCGTGGGCCTGGTGATCCCGACTGGCTATTCGTTCAATCTCGACGCGTTCTCGATCTATCTCACGCTGGCCGCGGTGTTCATCGCGCAGGCAACCAACACGCCGCTATCGCTGGAGAACCTGCTCGTCATCCTCGGCGTTGCGCTGATCACCTCGAAGGGGGCGCACGGCGTACCCGGGTCGGCGATCGTCATTCTCGCGGCGACGCTCACCGCGATTCCCGACATCCCCGTCCTCGGCCTCGTCCTCGTGCTGTCGGTCGACTGGTTCATGGGCATCGCCCGCGCGCTCGGCAACCTGATCGGCAATTGCGTGGCGACAGTGGTCGTGGCGGCGTGGGAGAAAGACATCGACAAGGTGCAAGCCAGGAAAGTGCTGGACGGCAAAGTCGAGGTCGATCTCGACGAGCATGCCGAGGACCTGGCGCCGCTCCAGCCGCAACACACGTAACAGGCGAGGGTTCGACCGACGCAAGGAGGCGCCATGCGCTACGGAACCGACCTGATGCGGCAGGCCGACGTGCTCGCGCTGTTCAGCGAGGATACGCCGCAGATCACGCGTACGTACCTGAGCGAGCAGCACAAGCAAGCCGGCGAATACCTCATCGGACTGATGCGGCGAGCCGGCATGACGGCAGGGTTCGACGCGCTCGGCAACATCGTCGGCCGCTACGAGGCCGCCGATCCGAACGCGCCGGTCGTGATGACCGGATCGCATCAGGACAGCGTGCGCAACGCCGGCAAGTACGACGGGCTGTTCGGCATCATCACGGCGATTGCCTGCGTCAAGGATCTTAACGACCGCGGCAAGCGTCTGCCGTACACGCTCGAGGTCGTCGGCTTCGGCGACGAGGAAGGCGTGCGCTTTGGCGCCACGCTGATCGGCAGCAAGGCGATGGCCGGCAGCTTCGAGCCCGCGTGGCTCGACAAGGCCGACGACACGGGCGTGACGATGCGGCAGGCGCTGATCGCATTCGGTGGTAATCCCGATGGCTGGCAGGACGTCGACCGGCGCGGGAAGAACGTCGTCGCGTACGTCGAGTCGCACATCGAGCAGGGTCCGGTGCTGCTGAACGAGGGACTGGCGGTCGGCGTGGTGACAGCGATCGCGGGCGCGTCTCGTCTCCGCGTGCGCGTCACCGGTCTCGCCGGACACGCCGGCACCGTCCCAATGGGCAGTCGCCAGGACGCGCTGACCGCGGCCAGCGAAATGGTGCTGTTCGTCGAAAAATATTGCGAGGGCAAGACGGGGCTCGTCGGCACGGTCGGCAAGATGACGGTGCTGCCGGGTGCGATCAACGTCATTCCCCAGGACGTAGAGTTCACGATCGACGTGCGCTCGGGTGACGACGCGCTGCGGCGCGAGGCGGTCGCCGCGTTCCAGTCTGGATTCGAGGACATCGCCAAACGGCGCAAGGTGACTGTCAACGCGGCGCCTTTCTACACAGCCAACGCGGCCCCGTGCGATCCGACGCTGCAGGAAGCATTCGCCCGGGCGATCGCCGCGCACGGCATCAAGGTACGCCACCTGCCGAGCGGCGCGGGCCACGACGCGATGGTGTTCCCGGCGGTGGCGCCGACGGCGATGCTCTTCGTCCGCTGCGGCAACAACGGTATCAGCCATCATCCCGACGAAACGATGACGGCGGAAGATGCCGAGATCGGCACTTCGGTGCTGCTGCATTTCTTCGAGAACTACCGGCCCGCTCCATGAATGCCCACGACGAGCTCGGGCGCTGGATCGACGCCCATCATCCGGAGCAGACCGAGTTCCTGCGCGAGATCGTCAAGGTGCCATCGGATACGCCGCCGGGCGACAATGCGCCGGCGGCCGAGAAAGCCGCGGCACTGCTGACAGCCATGAAGTTCGGCGTCGAGCGCCACCCCGTGCCGGAAGATTTCCTCCGCGCATATGGCATGCGCAGTGTCACCAATCTGATCGTGCGGCAATGCTTCGGGTCAGGTGGGCCGACGGTTGCGCTGAATGCACACGGCGATGTCGTGCCTCCCGGCGAGGGGTGGACTAAGCCCCCCTATGCGGGCGTGGTCGAGGACGGCCGCATGTACGGGCGCGGTGTCGCCGTTTCCAAGTCCGACATTGCGACCTACACCTACGCACTCGCGGCGCTGCGCGCGCGCGCCGCGGGTGGCGCCGCGCTCAACGGAGTCGTCGAGCTTCATTTCACCTACGACGAGGAATTCGGGGGCCTGGCCGGGCCGGGCTGGCTGCTCGAGCACAAGCTGACCCGTCCCGACTTTGCGATCGCGGCGAGCTTCAGCTACGCCGTCGTGACGGCGCACAACGGCTGCCTGCAGCTCGAGGTGACCGTGCATGGCAAGTCTGGGCACGGCGCGATGCCCGAAACGGGCCGCGATGCCTTCCGTGCGGGCACGGCGATCCTGAACGCGATCTATGCCGAGGCCGACGCATTAAAAGCCCAGAAGTCGCGAGTGAAGGGCATCGACCATCCGACGATGATCGTCGGCCTGATCAACGGCGGCATCAACACCAATGTCGTGCCGGACCGCCTCACGCTACGCATGGATCGGCGGATGATCCCGGAAGAGAATCCTGCCGAAGTCGAAACGCGCGTGCGTTCGCTGATCGAGCGCGCCGTCGCGGGTCACGACGGCATCCGGGTCGAAATCCGGCGCTTGCTTCTCGCCAACGCGCTGAAACCTTTGCCAGGGCACGAGCGGCTGGTCGGCTCGATCCAGAAACATGGCCGGCGGGTGTTCGGAGAAGACCTACCCGCGGTCGGCGTGCCCCTTTACGCCGACGCGCGCCTCTATGGCGAGCACGGCGTGCCGATCGTCATGTATGGCGCCGGTCCGCGGACGATCGCCGAAGCGAATGCCAAGCGGCCAGACGAGAACCTCCTGCTCGAGGACCTGCGACGCGCGACGCATGTCGTTGCGTGCGCCGTGTACGACCTGCTGCAGAAGTGATCGCGCCCTCGCGCGGGAACACGGGGACTTACCTTCCCGCAACGAGAGGGCGCGCCATGGGCGTCCACTACGTTCTGCGCTCCGCGTCCGCGACCA
>VBCL01000222.1:4969-5542 GCA_005888865.1 Betaproteobacteria bacterium
GAGTCCGCGTAGAGGCGATCGACGAAGGATCAACGTCGTGCAGATCGTGCACATCGCCGCCAATTGGCGCTAGGCAACCGCCGCGCGGATCGGCGCGCCGGTTTCGACGGCGCGATCCGCTGCTGCAGGTCGCTACTTCTTGCCGGCGCCGCGAGCGACGTCGCCCAGGAGCTTATCGGCTCCCTTCGCCCGGGTGCTCATCCGCACGAGAATGTCCGGGGGCAGAACGGGCTTCTTCTGATAGTAGAGCTCGTTCCAATCGGCGCTGGCGTGCACAACGGTGCCGTCGAGGTTGAGCCCGCCATACAGCCCTTTGGCGCGGCTGAACGAGATCAGGTCGGCCACGACGTCCGATTTCGCACCGGCTCCGATGGGCCCGGCAGCCACACTTGCATCCCCGCCGACCTTGAACGTGCTGGCCAGCAGCGAGTTGAAGCCCTTGTCGGTCATGACCAGCGTCACGACCTCGGACACCGAGATGCCGGCCTGGAAGCCGACGCTTGCGGTCGCAAGCGCATAGAACGCGGGACCGACCCACTTGCCGCTCTTCGCGTCGCGGGCGACGACGACTGC
>VBCL01000211.1:0-3720 GCA_005888865.1 Betaproteobacteria bacterium
CGGGCAAGACGCCGCTTACCCGCGCGCTCGCGACCGCGCTCGAGCAGACCGGCTGGCATCCGGGCATCGTCAGCCGCGGCTACGGCGGAACCGCGAGCACGCCGCGCTCCGTCGCGCCAGGGGATGATCCCACCGTCGTGGGTGACGAACCGTTGCTGCTTGCTGCCGACGCGCTGCCGGTCTGGATCGGACGCGATCGCGTCGCCGCGGTCCACGCGCTGCTGGCCGCGCATCCGGAGTGCGACGTGGTGCTCGCCGACGATGGTCTGCAGCATTACGCGCTGCGCAGGCATTTCGAGATTGCCGTGATCGACGAAGCGCGCGGGTTCGGGAACGCGGAAATGCTTCCCGCGGGACCACTGCGCGAGCCCCTCTCTCGGCTCGATCGCGTCGACGCTGTGGTTCGACTCATTCCAGGCGACGTGCCGCCCGCGTCGCAGGGCGATGGTCGCGAAACGACAATGACCTACGAACCGTTGCCGTGGCGGAACCTGGCGCGTCCAGACGCCACTGCGGACGCCCGCGCATGGCGCGCCGGGTTGATCCATGCCGTGGCCGGAATCGGCGATCCGGAGCGCTTCTTCGACCTCGTTCGCAGGCTCGGTTTCGATCCGCTATGCCACGTGTTCCCCGACCATCACCGCTATACGCGGGCGGACCTCGCCTTCCCGGACGCCGCGGCGGTCCTGATGACCGAGAAGGATGCGGTAAAATGTATCGCGTTTGCCGATGCGCGCTGGTGGTACCTGCCGATCCGGGCGCGTATCGATCCCGCGCTCGTCGGGCGGGTGGAAAGGACGATCCGTGGACGCCAAGCTGCTTGAGATCCTCGTCTGCCCCGTGACCAAGGGGCCTCTGATCTACGACCGACAGCGGCAGGAGCTCATTTCCAAGTCCGCGCGGCTCGCCTATCCGATCCGCGATGGCATTCCGGTCATGCTGGAAGAGGAAGCTCGAAGGCTCGAGCCGGCTGAGTACGAGTGAGCTTCACCGTTCTCATCCCCGCGCGTTACGCGTCAACGCGGCTGCCGGGCAAGCCGCTGATGGACATCGCCGGCAAGCCGCTTGTCGTCCGTGTCGCCGAGCGCGCGCAGGCGAGCGGCGCGGATCGGATCGTCATCGCGACCGACGATGAGCGCATCCGTGCGGCAGCGGAGCAACATGGATTCGACGCCATCCTTACCCGCGCCAACCACGCGACCGGTACCGACCGGCTCGCCGAAGCGGCGGTGGCCCTCGAGCTCGACGACAAGGCGATCGTGGTCAATGTGCAGGGAGACGAGCCGTTGCTCGAACCCGCGCTGATTCGCGAGGTCGCCGACGAGCTGCGCTCACATGGCGACGCCTCGATAGCCACCGCGTGTCACCCGATCGACGATCTCCAAGAGGCGTTCAACCCGAATGTGGTCAAAGTCGTGCTCGATCATGCCGGCTACGCGCTGTACTTCAGCCGGGCGACGATTCCATGGGCGCGCGATGCGTTTGCCGCGAAGCGAGACAAGCTGCCGCTGGGACTGCCGCTCTACCGGCATTACGGGCTCTACGCCTACCGGGTCGGTTTTCTCCGTCATTATCCGTCGCTGACGTCCGCGCAGATCGAGCGGTTCGAGGCGCTCGAGCAGTTGCGTGCGCTGTGGCACGGCCACCGGATTGTCGTGCGAATCTCACCACGGGAACGCCGGCGCCCGGCGTCGATACCCAGGAAGATCTGGACCGGGTCCGGGCACTGTATGCGGCGCACGTCTCGAGCACTTGAAGAGGAAAAAATATGCGACTCATCCTGCTGGGCCCGCCGGGCGCGGGGAAGGGGACCCAGGCCTCCTTCATCAGGGACGCTTACGGGATCCCGCAGATATCGACCGGGGACATGCTGCGCACAGCGGTGAAGGCGGGCACACCGCTGGGTCGGGCGGCGAAACAGGTGATGGATGCCGGCGTCCTGGTTTCCGACGAGATCATCATCGGGCTGGTCAACGATCGCCTTCGCGAGCCGGACTGCGCGAAGGGCTATCTGTTCGACGGTTTCCCCCGCACGATTCCCCAGGCCGAGGCGCTGAAGACTGCCGGCGTGGCGCTCGATTACGTGCTGGAGATCGCCGTTCCGGACGCAGCCATCGTCGAGCGGATGAGCGGGCGCCGCTGCCACGTCGCCTCGGGGCGTACCTACCACCTCAAGTACAACCCGCCGAAGGTCGACGAGCGCGATGATGTCACCGGCGAGGCGCTGGTCCAGCGCGAAGACGACCGCGAGGACACCGTAAAAAAGCGGCTCGGGGTCTATCACGCGCAGACCGAGCCGTTGATCGCGTATTACGCCCAGTGGTCTGCGACCCGCGACCCGCGCGCCCCGAAATTCCGCAAGGTCGACGGACTGGGGCGCGTCGAGGCAGTCCGCGATGCAGCGTTGGCCGCGCTCCGCAGTTGACGCGGCGCCTGCCGGTTCTACAATCGATGTTCTCCCACGTTCGAGACGACGCATGCCCGCACGGAATGCTTTCTATGCCCAGTCCGGTGGCGTGACCGCCGTCGTCAACGCCAGTGCCTGCGGGGTCATCGAGACTGCGCGCCGGCACAAAACCCGCATCGGCAAGGTCTACGCCGGTCGCAACGGAATCATCGGCGCCCTCACCGAGGATTTGATCGACACCGGCAAGGAGTCGGCGAGCGCGATTGCCGCGCTCAAGCAGACACCGTCGGGCGCGTTCGGCTCGTGCCGCTACCAGCTCGCGAGCTTCGACAAGAACCCGGCTCAGTACGAGCGCCTGATCGAAGTCTTCCGCGCGCACGATATCGGCTACTTCTTGTATAACGGCGGCAACGATTCGGCCGATACCTGTCTCAAGGTCTCGCAGATCTCGGCGAAGCTGGGCTATCCGCTTCTCGCGGTGCACGTGCCCAAGACCGTCGACAACGACCTCGCGGTGACCGATTGCTGTCCGGGCTTCGGCTCGGTGGCGAAGTACGTCGCCACCTCGATGCGCGAAGCGGCGTTCGACGTGGCATCGATGGCCAAGACATCGACCCGCGTCTTCGTGCTCGAAGTGATGGGTCGCCACGCCGGCTGGATCACCGCCGCGATCGGGCTGGCCGACGACGAGTCCACGCCCATCCCGCTCGTGCTGCTGTTTCCGGAGATCGCGTTCGACGAGGCGGCATTCCTCGCCGCGGTCGACGCCAAGGTGAAAGGGTTCGGCTACTGCTGCGTGGGCGTGTCCGAAGGGCTCAAGAACGCCGAAGGCAAGCTCCTGGCCGAAGCGGGAACGACCGATGCGTTCGGGCACGCGCAGCTCGGTGGCGTCGGGCCGCTGATCGCCAAGATCGTCAAGGACGGCTTGAACCAGAAGTACCACTGGGCGGTGGCCGACTACCTGCAGCGCGCCGCGCGCCATCTCGCATCGAAGACCGATCTCGATCAGGCCTACGCCGTTGGCAAGGCGGCGGTGGAATTCGCGCTCGCCGGAAAAAATGCCGTGATGCCCGCGATCGTACGGGTCTCCGACAAGCCGTATCGCTGGAAAATCGGCGTGGCGCCGCTCGATCGCGTCGCCAACGTCGAGAAGAAGATGCCGCGCGATTTCATCACCGGCGACGGGTTCGGCATCACCGCCAAGGCCAGGCGCTATTTGTCTCCGCTGGTGCGCGGCGAGGATTTCCCGCTGTTCCGCGACGGACTGCCGCGCTACGTGCGGCTCAAGAATGTCGCGGTGCCGAAAAAGCTCG
>VBCL01000211.1:3826-9457 GCA_005888865.1 Betaproteobacteria bacterium
GTCCACGAACCGACAGAGAACATGTCCAAGCTCATCGACTATTACTTCGCAACGATCTCGCCGTTCATGTACCTCGGCCACGAGCGGTTCGCGGCCATCGCGGCCAGGCACGGCGCAACGATCGCGGTCAAGCCGATCAATTTCGGCGAGGTGTTCCCGGTGTCCGGCGGATTGCCGCTGTCCAAGCGCGCGCCCCAGCGCCAGGCCTACCGGCTGGTCGAGCTCGAGCGCTGGTCGCGCCACCTCGACATCCCGCTCAATTGCCAGCCACGGTTCTTTCCCGTGAATGGCGACCTCGCGGCGTCGTGGATTCTCGCCGCGCAGGAGCAAGGCACCGGCGCGGCCATGGCGCTGACCGGAGCCATCGGTCGTGCGATCTGGGCGCAGGAGCGCGACGTCGCGTCCGAATCGACGCTCGTCGCTATCGCAGAGGAGCTTCGTCTCGACCCCGCCGCGCTGGCGCGTCGAGCCGCGACACCCGAGATTCTCGCGCGCTACAAGGCGCTCACCCAGGAGGCGATCGAGCGCAAGGTATTCGGCGCGCCGACGTACATCTACCGGGACGAGCTCTTCTGGGGACAGGATCGGCTCGACTTTCTGGACCGGGCACTGGCAAAATAGCGAGTTTTCTTGGGTTCCGGGCTCACGCCTTCGTGAGCACTGGAGACCGACCGGGTCACCCAAGGCCGCCTTGAAGCGCGCCGCAGCCCGGATAACAACGCTTTCGCCACGCTTTGAGGGGATAGTCATGTCATACGCACTTGGGTTCGCGCTCGTCTGCGCGATCGCCGCGCTGGTCTACGGCGGATGGTCGATCGGCTGGGTGCTGGCGAAGCCAGCCGGCAATGCGCGCATGCAGGAGATCGCCGCCGCGATTCAGGCCGGGGCACAGGCCTACCTCAATCGCCAGTACACGACGATCGGCATCGTCGGCGTGATCCTGTTCGTGATCATCTGGATCGCGCTCGGCGGGGCGACCGCGGGCGGCTTCGCGCTCGGCGCCGTGTTATCCGGCGCGGCCGGTTACATCGGCATGAACGTCTCGGTGCGCTCGAACGTGCGGACGGCGGAAGCGGCGCGCACGGGCTTGAACGAAGCGCTCGCCATTGCGTTTCGCGGAGGCGCGATCACCGGCATGCTGGTCGTGGGTCTGGGGCTGCTCGGTGTCGCGGGCTTCTACTGGTTTCTCACGCAGGCTGGATCGTACGTTCCCAACCCCGCCAAGGAAGGGTTGCACGCAGTGATCCAGCCGCTGGTGGGGCTCGCCTTCGGTGGCTCGCTGATCTCGATCTTCGCGCGGTTGGGCGGCGGAATCTTCACCAAGGGCGCGGACGTCGGCGCCGACCTCGTCGGCAAGGTCGAAGCGGGCATCCCCGAGGACGATCCGAGAAACCCGGCGGTGATCGCCGACAACGTCGGGGACAACGTCGGCGATTGCGCCGGCATGGCCGCCGACCTGTTCGAAACCTATGCGGTGACGATCGTCGCCACCATGCTGCTCGGCGCGCTGCTGCTCAAGGACAACGCGGTCGCCGCGGTGACCTACCCGCTGACGCTGGGCGGATTTTCGATCCTCGCGTCGATCCTGGGCACGTTCTTCGTCCACGCGCGGCCCGGCGGCAAGATCATGAATGCGCTCTACCGCGGATTGCTCGTCGCCGGCGGGCTCTCGGCGGTCGGCTTCTGGTTGATCACGTACTTGATGATGGGCAGCATCGCCGCGACGCATCCCGAGCTCACCGTGTGGAAACTGTGGGGTGCCGGCGTCATCGGTCTCGTGCTGACCGCGGCGATGGTCGTCATCACCGAGTACTACACGGCGACCGAGTTCAAGCCGGTGAGGCATGTGGCGCAGGCCTCGACGACCGGTCACGCGACCAACATCATCGCGGGGTTGGGCGTGTCGATGAAGGCCACCGCATGGCCGGTGCTCGCGGTCTGCGCATCGATCTTCGGCGCGTACTGGGTCGCCGGGCTCTACGGTATCGCGATCGCGGCCACCGCGATGCTGTCGATGACCGGCATCATCGTCGCGCTCGATGCCTACGGGCCGATCACGGACAACGCCGGGGGCATTGCGGAAATGGCCGACTTGCCGGATTCGGTGCGCGCCATTACCGATCCGCTCGACGCGGTGGGCAACACCACCAAGGCAGTGACCAAGGGCTACGCGATCGGATCGGCGGGGCTCGCCGCGCTCGTGCTCTTCGCCGACTACACGCATGCGCTCGACAGCTCGAACATCCATATCAGCTTCGACTTGTCCGATCACATGGTCATCATCGGGCTCTTTCTCGGCGGCCTGATCCCGTATCTGTTCGGCGCGATGGCGATGGAAGCGGTCGGCCGCGCCGCCGGTGCGGTCGTGGTCGAGGTGCGCCGGCAGTTCAAGGAAATCGTCGGGATCATGGAAGGCAAGGCGAAGCCCGAGTACGGCGTCGCGGTCGATATGCTGACCAAGGCGGCGATCAAGGAGATGATCATCCCGTCGCTGCTGCCGGTACTGGTGCCGGTGATCGTCGGCCTGATCCTGGGACCGAAGGCGCTCGGGGGCCTGTTGATGGGGACGATCGTCACGGGGCTTTTCGTGGCGATTTCGATGACGACAGGCGGCGGTGCCTGGGACAACGCCAAGAAATACATCGAAGACGGTCACTACGGCGGCAAGGGTTCCGATGCGCACAAGGCGGCGGTCACCGGCGACACGGTGGGCGATCCCTACAAGGATACTGCCGGGCCGGCGGTCAACCCGCTGATCAAGATCATCAACATCGTCGCGCTGATGATCGTGCCGCTGCTGGCGCGGTTCGCCTAGTTCGAGGGCGGTGCGCCGCGCTGCGCCGCGGTGGCTGGGCGCCGTGGCGCAAGACGGTCGTCGAGCGGGTACCCGGCTCGCGGCGGCCACTCAACACACGAGTAGCGACGCGAGCCCGCGGCGAGGGACCCGCGCGAAGCGCGGGATCGCGCGTGGCGAGTCGGATGCGCGGCCGACACGTGCCGACACGTCTGAGAATACGACTCGAGGAGGCGGCCGCGCACGAGCCACCCGCTTAGCGACGACTGCGCCACAACGCGCCTGCGCCCCGCGGCACAGCGCGCCTAACGTTTACGCGCGAGCATCACGCCGTCGCCGACGGTGAGCAGGCACGATTCGACACGCGCGTCATCGCGAATCTTGGCGTTGAGCGCGCGCAGTGCGTCCGTGTCGGCGTTGCGCACTTTCGGGTCGGCGACAGCGCCGCTCCACAGCATGTTGTCGAGGGCAACGAGGCCGCCGGGACGCAATAACCGCAGGCAACCCTCGTAATAGGCGTCGTACGCGGCCTTGTCCGCATCGATGAAGGCGAAGTCGAACGAGCCGGCGCCGCGCTCGCGCTCGAGCGCGGCGAGGGTCTCCAGCGCGGGGCCGAGCCGGAGCTCGATTTTCTCGGCGACGCCCGCCTCCTTCCAGTAGCGCCGGGCGATCGCCGTCCAGTCTTCGCTCTTGTCGCAGCAGACGAGCTTGCCGTCGGCCGGTAGCGCCGTCGCGACGGCGAGCGCGCTGTAACCGGTGAACGTGCCAATCTCCAGCGCCATCCTCGCGCCGATCGAATGCACGAGCAAGGCAAGCAGGGCGCCCTGATCGGCACCGATTTGCATGCCGCTTTGTGGAAGTCGCGCCGTCTCCGCGCGCAGCCGCTTCTGGACCGGCGTCTCGCGCGCGATCTCCTGCGTGACGTAGCGTTCGACCTTGGTGGGAAGAAGCGATCGTGTCATTGGTGTGCCCGCACGCCTCCGGCCTTGAAAGCATGCGATGGAACCGCGCGATTGGCAACAGCGGCGCGAGACTGTGCCTGCGGTACAATCTTCGGGATATTTGTTCGAGCCACGTATGCAGGGGGGAGCGCCGTGGCGACCGAGTGCGGCCGTCCGCGCGACCGCGGCCATCGATCCAAATCCGGCATCATGAACGCGAACATCGTGCACGTGCAGCGATTGACCGAAGCCTTGCGCCCGGGTCTGGAGCGTCATTTCCTGAGCCTCGAGCCCGAAGACGTGCGGCTGCGCTTCGGTGCCAATATCGCCGCGGCGGCCATCGCGAGCTACGTCGCAGGCATCGATTTTGACGTCGATGCGGTGCTCGGTGTGCACGATGAATCGCTCTCGATCATCGGCGTCGCGCACGTCGCGTTCACGGGGGATCTGGCGGAGCTCGGCGTGTCGGTGCTGTCGGGACATCGTGGCGGCGGGATTGGCACCGCGCTCCTCGCGCGCGCGGCCGCGCACGTGCGCAATCGCTTTGTGATGCGCTTGTTCATGCATTGTCTGGCCGAGAATGCGGGCATGCTGCACATCGCGCGCAAGCTCGGGATGACGGTCTGTCTCGAGGCCGGCGAAGCCGACGCGTTTCTCCATCTGCCGGGCGCCGATCCCGCTTCGGTGGCCGGCGAATTCGTCGATCAGCGTCTGGCGCTCTTCGATTACGCGCTCAAGGCGCAGGCGATGGCGTTCAACCAGATCCCGGTCGATCGCCGGTCGGGCACGACAGAGCGCTAAGCCCGATGGCCGCATCGAAGCCCGTGCTGCACCGCGTGGTCATCGTCGGCGGCGGCGCCGGAGGTCTGCCGCTCGCTGCGCGCCTCGGCGACAGACTGGGACGACGAGGTCGGGCCGAGATCATACTGGTCGATCAGTACGCGACGCATCTGTGGAAGCCGCTGCTGCACGAAGTCGCGGCGGGACGCATGGATGCAGATGTCCACGGCGTCGACTATCTGGCGCTCGCGTACTGGCATCACTTCCGCTTCCGACAGGGTCCCGTCGCCGGCCTCGACCGTGCGCGGCACGAGCTCGTGCTCGACGAGGTCCATGACGACGACGGTGCGCTTATGCTGCCGCGTCACGCCTTGCATTACGACACGCTGGTACTCTGCGTGGGCAGCGTCAGCAACGACTTCGGTGTTCCGGGCGTTGCGACGCACGCGATCTCGCTCGACACTCTCGCCGATGCCGAGCGTTTTCACCGCCGGCTGCTCACTGCCTGCGTGCGCGCCGACGCCGAAGCGGGTGCCGGCCGGCCCACCGGCGTCAATATCGTGATCATCGGCGCGGGGGCGACCGGCGTCGAGCTCGCCGCGGAGATCCGGCACACGACGGGCGCACACGCGAGCTATGGGCTCGACTATCTCGACACGGCGAAGGACATCCGGCTCACCGTCGTGGAGGCGGCGCCACGCATCCTGCCGCAGCTCTCCGAACACGTGGCGACGGCGGCGGTCGGGCTGCTGGAGAAGCTTGCCGTCTCGGTGCACGTCGGCGAGCGCGTTACGAACATCGACGGCGCTGCGGTGCATACCGCGAGCGGCGCGACGTACGGCGCGGACCTGGTCGTGTGGTCCGCGGGCATCATGGCGCCGGAATGGCTTACCCGGCTCGACGGGTTGGAAACGAGCCGCGGCAATCAGCTCGTCGTGTCGACGGCGTTGCAGACGACACGCGATCCCGACATCTTCGCTTTCGGCGACTGCGCTGCGTGTCCATGGCCCGAGGCGGGACGCGAAGGGGCGCTGGTTCCGCCGCGCGCGCAGGCCGCGCACCAGCAGGCAAGCCTGCTGGTGAAGACCATCGAGGCAAGGCTCGCCGGAGCGCCCT
>VBCL01000212.1 GCA_005888865.1 Betaproteobacteria bacterium
CCGAGCCAATGCGGGCTGCGGCGGATCACGCCGGGGAAGCGATGCATCGACTCTTACGCCGCGACGAACGCGCACCAGGGATCGATACGGTCTCCGAGGCTGCGCCCGCCCCCGCAGCGACCAGCAACGATACGGTGCCGCTCCGTCCACCTGCGCAAGCGGCGGCCCGTGAACCCATCGCGCCGACATCAGTGCCGAATGTCGCGCCGACCGAGCGTTCCCGCGCGAGCATCGCGCCGCCGCAGTCCGCATCACCGCTGATCGCCTCCACCACGGACGCGGTGGCGAACGCGGCGCTGCCCCCGACTCAGGCGCCGCGCGACAAATCTCCGACCGCGCTGCCGCAACACCCCATCCCGCAAGCGTATGGGTGGTCGGGGGCGCGTGCCAAGTCGTCGGCGCTCGCGCCGGCGAAGCAAGCGAGCACAACTTGGCAGTCGTCGGCGAAGCTGGCCCATGCGCCATCGACCGGGGCGCCGACGGCGTCGTACGCTCAGAGTCCGACGCAAGCGCCTCGCGTGCACGCGTCCTGGGCAAGCCTGGAGCCTCCCGCTTGGTTGCGCGGCGGCCCGGGCCCGGGTGAGCCGCCCTCTGTCAAGACGCGTGAGTCGCGTGTCGCGCGCGTCGCCTCGACCGAAACGGTGTCGGCCGTCGCGACGCCGGCGGCGACGGCGCCAGCGGTGGCGACGATGACTCGGATCGAGCTCGCGCAGCCCAGCCCCGCGCTCGATGTGGCGCCTCCGGCGGCAGGACCACAACCGGTAAGCGCGGGTGCGTCGTTAGCGCCGGCCGACCCTTCCGTGGCCGCCTCGGCCGCTGGCGACCCGCGCGGCAACGCCGTCGCGTCGCCGGTCAGGCAGCCATCGCGGAGCGCGTCGCGCGGGGCCCCGGTCGAGGATCGCAGCGAGAGTTTGAAGCTCGCGCTGACGCCGGCGCTGTCCGCGCCTGAGCCTGCCAGCCGCACCGCTGCCGTCGATCCGAACGCGCAAGATGACTTCGCCGGGCAGGCGCGCCGAACGCTCGCCGATGCGGTTCCCCGCATCGCGAGACAAACGGAACGCGAGGCGACACGCGTTCTGTTGATGGCGGCGAGTGCCTACCAGCCGCAACAGGAACGCTCCGTTGCCGACGCGGCTCGATTGAGCGGGATCCGGAGCGATCTTTCGCTGCTTCCGGCCACGACGGCCCCTCGCGAAGCACGCCGCTTCAACGATCAGGCACGCGTGGCGCTCGCTTCACGGCACAGCGTCGCGGAAGCGCTCGACTTGCAATTGCGGGCGTTCGGCGCCAATCCGCGCGATGCCGAGGTCGCGGGCCATCTCGCGTTGCTCTATCTGAAGCTGACGCCACCGCAGGCGGACACGGCGCGTCAGGTCGCGTTGCTCGCGCTGGCCAACGGTGCGCAGCAGCGTTCGACGCGGATGGAGGACTGGTATGCGTTCGCGGTCGCCAGCGCGCTCAGCGGACGCGACGTGGACGCGAGGAACGCGCTGTTCGTGATGCTGGCGGTCTCGGGCAACACGGAACGATCGTGCCTCGCCGCCCTGAACGCGCTCGCGCGCTACGGAGAGCGGCTGCGCGGACCCGTCGAGGCTGTGTTCTCGCGCATTCACGGGCAGGGTCGGGACGACGAGTCTCCGGCCTGCGCATGGCCGCCGAACTTGTCGGTGTTGTCGAAGCTGCCCTAACCGCGGCCCGCTCACTCCGCGCCGACTTCCGGCACTGCACGTTGTCGCTCGAGGTGGAAGCGCAGCAGCGCCGCAAAGCGATACACGGCGTGCACGAACTTGCCGTACGGCAACGTGACGAAGAGCGCCATGACGATGCCGAGATGGATCCCCAGGAGGACGCCCATCGCGGGCGATTCCCGCAGCACGAGGAGCAGCAGGCCCGACGCGCCCGAAAACCAGAGCAGCGTCAGGAATCCCACATCCATCCCGGTTTGTTTCGCACCGGCCAACACGGGATCTGTTTTCGCTTTCAGCCAGAGCAATCCCGCCGGCCCGAGCAGCAGGCCGATGCCGCCGGCCGTGCCGAGGAGCACCGGCAGGCTCGATAAGGCATAGGGCGCTCTCCAGCCGAAGCCATAGTGGTAGATCGTGGCCACACAGGTCGCCGCGAAGCACAGCATGAAGCCGTAGAACGTCAAGTGATGGAACCATCGTCGCGCGTGCGAAGGCGTCTCGTCCGGGTACGTGCAGCCGTCGCCGCCGCCTCCCAGATATCGCAGTCGTAACACGTCGTTCACGGACTCACTCAAGGGTCCCGGACTGAACAATGCGCCAACGTTCTCTTCGGTGTCGCGCCAGAATCGAACGAAGCATGCAACGAGAGCAATCCCGGCGAGCAGGAACACGACGCCGAAGATCCAGGCCATCGTGCGATGCGAAATCACCGCGTAGAACGCGCCTGCGCTGTCCGCGTGGGCGGCCAAGACCACGGTTGGCTCGATCAGCAGGAACATGACGCCCAAGAAGACCGTCAGGCTCGCCGCGCCCGCCAGGGCCACCGCAAGGCCATTGCGCTCGAACAAGGCAGCCAGTCGACCCGGCCAGGCGTACTTCCTGTACGTCTCCATCCGGATCTCCGCGAGCATCTTGGGAAAATTCACCTGGAATTCGTGCGGCGGCGCGTATTGGCAGGCGTAATAGCACGACCCGCAGTCGTGGCAGAGATTGGCGAGGTACGCGAGGTCGCCCTCGGCGAAGCTCAATCGGCGCTCGAGCGCCGGAAAGACTGCGCAGAAGCCTTCGCAATACCGGCAGGCGTTGCAGATGCTCGCCATGCGCTGACCCTCTTCGATCAGCGCGACGGGTAGGGATCTACCCTGCGACATGGCGTGCGGCCTCTCTTCCCGCAAGCCGGCCGAACGCCGTCCCGATCGCCATGCCGATGCCTGCGATGTAGCCCTTGCCGAGCACGTTGCCTGCCATGATCTCCCCCGCGGCGAAGATATTGGGCGCCACTGTGTCGTCCTGCCAGAGCATCTGCGCCCGCTCGTTCACGGCGACGCCGAGGTAGGTGAAGGTGATCCCCGGCCGCAGCGGATACGCGAGGAAGGGCGGCGTATCGATCGGTCGCGCCCAATGCGTCTTGGGCGGCGACAATCCCACTGTCGAGCAGTCGTCGAGCCGGGTGTGATCGAAGCTTCCTGGACGGACCGCGCGATTGAATTGCGTCACCGTCGCTTCGAGCGCGGCGGGTTCGAACGCGAGCGCGGACGCGAGCTCGCGTATCGAGCCAGCCTTGATCGGAGGAAATACAGGCGGGATGAACTTGCCGATCGCTTTGGCGTCGATGATCGAGCAGGCGATTTGATCGGGCTGCCCTGCGACGAGCCGGCCCCAGACCGCGTAGCGCTTGGGCCAGAAGTCGAGGCCTTCGTCGTCGAAGCGCTGCGCATCCCGGTTGACCACGATGCCGAGCGACACGCAGTCGACGCGGGTGCAGATGCCGCCGTCGAACTTGGGCGAGCGGGCGTCGATGGCGACGTAGTGGCCCTGGGCAGGATCGCCGACCGATTTCGCGCCGCGATCGAGAAGCACCCTTAGAACGCGTCCCATGTTGTAGGGTGTGCCTCGGATCAGAAAATTGTCGGCCGCGGGTCCCCACGCCGTTCGCAGCCAGTCGAGGTTCGACTCGAAGCCGCCGGCGGCCGCCACGACCGCCTTCGCGTGAATTTCGTGTTGCATGCCTTGATGCACGACGATGGCGGAGGTGAACTCTCCGTGGCGGATATTGAGATCGGCGACCTCCGTGTCGTAGGCGATCTCGACGCCAAGGCGTTCCGCCGTCCGGTAGTACGCGTTCATCAGCGCCTTCCCGCCACCGAGGAAAAACGCATTGGTGCGCGCGAGCTGCAGCGTGCCGCCGAGCGGCGGCTGGAAACGCACCCCGTGGCCAATCATCCACTCACGGCACGTCGCGGTGTGCCGGATCGTCATCCGGGCGAGCGCTTCGTTCGTCTGGCCGCCGGTGACCTTGAGCAGATCCTGCCAGTACTCGTCTTCGGGATACGTATCGCTCAGCACATCGGCCGGAGCGTCGTGCATGCAGCGCAGGTTGCGCGTGTGGCGGCT
>VBCL01000232.1:0-3887 GCA_005888865.1 Betaproteobacteria bacterium
CTCGAGCGCGGCTGCGCCGGCGAAAGCCCAACTCGTGCTCCGTTCGCCCTGGTTGCGAAAAGGTGTTTGATAGTCGGCGAGAGAAAACGTGTTCTTCGCCGTCTTGGGGATCGCCTGCCTGCCTTGCCGGGCGGCTCTGGCCACCGCATCCGCAATCAGGCGCGACTGGGTACTATCCAATGCAGGAAACGCGAGATCATTCGCTGCTGCGGGATCAGCGTCGCTTGCGTCAGGCATGACAGGTTCTCCAAGGAGCGGGCAAAGCGCTCGGACACCGCCAACGGGCACGCCGGCCCGTGGTCGAGCGGAGCGCGCTGTTATCCGTAGCGCGGACCTGAACAGGCTAGTGGAGCGGCCCTTGCAAATGACTTTCAAATTCGCAAGGGCCTCGAACGAGTTGTGATGTCGAGGCGGTGAGCGCCCAGATCGACTGGCCTACTCCATCGCGGCGCCGCGCTGCAGCGACCGGTGCAGCCGCTCCGATTCGACGGAAGGGCTGATGCCCAAGACCACAGAAAGACTCTGACGCAGCCGGCGGTACACGGCCAGTCCTTCGGCGTAACGCCCGAGGTCGAAGTAGGCGCGCATCTGAAGCTGATAGATGTCCTCGGCGAGGCTGTCGGCTTCCACCCCGCGTTGATACAGCTCGATCGCTTCCTTGAGTTCCCCCTGCGCGACCAGGGCGGTGCCGACTCGCCGTAGATGCCGAATGAACTTGCTCCGCAGGCGCTCGCGGAGGAGCATGGACCAGGCTGCGTCGGAGTCCGCCGGCAGGAACTCGCCGCGATAGAGGTCGAGGGCATGCCAGTCGCGGGAATCCGAACGGTCCTTTTCGACCGCCTGCTCGAAGGCTTGCGCGTCGATCCAAACCCGTTCCGGGTGCAAGCTCACTCGACCTTCGCTGACGATGATCGCCTCCGGATCGCCCAGTAGCTTCCGCAGGCGGTGCAATGTCGTCGCCAATAGGTCCCGCCCCGTTTCGCCGGTCTCATCCGGCCACAGGGCGTCGGCCAATTTGCTTTCGCCGACGTCCTGAGGGCCCAATGCGATGAGGGCTTTCAGAGCTTCCAACAAGCGATGCGGCGCCTTGCGGGAGAAGACCAACGCCTCGGAATCCTTGTGCACTTCGAACCGTCCGAGCGTGTAGATCTTGAGTGGCCACGGCCAACTTGCCCCCGCGCCGCGAGGCGCGCTGAGCTGGAGATTGCGAATCAGCGTGCGTGCATAATCGGTTTCGATGCCGAGATCCAATGCTCGCCGCAGCAACTCGGCGACGATGTCCGGTATGAGGCCCAGAATGCGTTTCACGTCGTGCTCGCGCCCGATCCGCAGCGCCGCTTCCAGGTAGCGCTCACCGGAGGCCGCATCGCCGGCGAGTAACGCGCCGTGGGCGCGTGCGGCCGCGATCGAGGCATCGTACGAATACTGCCGGTTGCCCGGCGTGGCCGCGCGGGCCTCCTCGAACACGGCCACCGCTTCGTCGATTCGCCCCTGCTTGAGCAGAGTGCTGGCCAGCTGCGGCTTCATTCCCGCCTGTTCCATGGGATCGATTTCCGCCAGCCGTACCAGCTCGAGGCTTTCGCGAAATTTAGCCTCGGCCGTGCTCAGCCTATTTTCGAGCAATGCAAGACAAGCCACGTCGAAGGTGTAGAACCCTCGATCCAGATAGGAGTTCGGATTCAGCACCCGTGCCTCCTCCTCGATCAGCGCCCGTGATCGAGGAAGATCGCGCGCAATGAGGGCATTCATCACTTCGATCTGGATCGTGTCGTTCATGCCCTTGCGATCGCCATGGACCTTCGCATACTCGCGCATTTCGACGAGCAGGCGATCGGCTTTTTCGACGTCCGAGAAGCGCAGGAAGTAACCGTATTTCAATCGCCAATGCACCCTGTATGCAGGTGGCACTTCATGCTCGGCCAACACGCGCTCGATCGTGTCGGCGACCGCCCGGCCGTCGTCGATCAGAGAAGCGTGGATGTAATGCTCGAGCAGCACGGTTCCAGCCCGTATCCGTTCCTCGGCCGCCAGAGGCTGGGCGATGAGCGCGCGAATCTCGCGCTCGATTTCGCCCAGGAGCGGATCGCTCGCGCGCCGTGCACGCACCGCCGTAAATGCCTGCGTCCACACGAAGAGCCGATCTTCGGGCGCTTCGAAGCGGGGCAGTTCCGGCAGCGCCGAAGCAAAGAAGTCGCACCACGGGTCGAGCCGGCTCTGACGGTCGTACTCGATGTGAATGGCCTCGATGGCACCGGCGGCGCTGAGATAGCGGCCCTGCCTGTCTCCCGTCTGGGTAAAGCGGGAAAACGCCTGCTCGAACAAGCGCAGGGCCGCCTGCGTGTCGAAGGACAGAACAGCCCGCCCGTGCCAGTAGACCAACCACGGTTCGCCGTCGGCGAATTGTGCCGGGAGGCGCGACGCGATTTCGTCCACGGTGCGGAAAAGCCCGCGCCTGAGCATCTCTCGCACTTCGCGCAGCAGCACGCGCGCCGCGTCCGAGTGCTGCGCGCTCTCGAAAAGCAGGTCCAGCGCCGGTACGACTTGGCGGTCGCCAAGCAATATTTCCGCGGCGAGCCGGTGGAGCGCCAGGCGTTCGTCGGCGGACATGCCGCGGCTCAATTCGTTGCGCAGAAAAGCCGAGAACAGCGGATGGAAGCGGAAGTCGGGACGAGCGCCGTGGTCGGTCACGAAGAGCTGCTGCGCTCTCAATTCGCGGACGACCTTGCCCGCGTGGGCATCCTTCGACACCGCGGCGGCCATTTCCGCAGTGAACGAAGGCAGCAGCGAGCACGCCATCAGGACGCGCCGACGCTGCGCATCGAAATGATCGAAGAATTCGTGTGCGAAATAGTCGAACGTCGCCGGGCGCGGCCCCGTTGACGGTGCCGATCTGGACAGCGCGACTCCGGTTTCGCCCAACAGCACCAGCCCAGCGACCCAACCATCGACGAATGCGGCGATCTCGCGCGCCGGCCAGTCCGGCGCGTGTGACAGCATCAGTTTGAGCGCGGCGACTTCCTCCTCGCGCAGTTTGAGATCTTCCCAGTCCAGCTGGGCGATCTGCCGATTCGCCACATGGCGCAGAAGAGGCGCGGGCGGCAGCTGCCGGCTCAGCACGACCATGTTGACCCCCGATGGCAGCTCTTCGAGCGCGCAGCTCGTCGCGGAGACGAAACTGGCGGAGTCGGTCGCTTCCTGCCAGTTGTCCAGCACCAGCAGCGATCCGCTGGGAAATGCGGCGAAGAGCTTGCGAAAATAATTCCGGGCGAATATATCGAGGTCAGGCTCGCGCCCGCCCGGCAGTGGCGGCAAGTCCCGGGCGCGAAAGTGCGGCTGGTCCAATCCTTGTCGTAAGTTGAATAGGAAGCTGCTCAGATCGCCGTCGCCGCGATCGACCTGATACCAGAGCATCGGTATCTTCCTGGCTTCAACGTAGCTCGCGACCAACGTCGTCTTGCCGGCTCCCGGCGGTCCGAAAATCCAGACCAGCGGGCTTTGTCGGCTTGCATCGATCTGTCCGAACAGGCGCTCGCGGGGATAGCAGCGATGCAGTCGGGGGCTGGTCAGTTTGGCCAGCCTCGGTTGCGTGCGAATACGGCGGGAGCCGCCCCGACTCTTTCGCGGCGGGCGTGGTGCCGCGTCGTGCGAAGCGCTCTTGGCCATATCTATTTCGCTTCGTGGTACTCGTCATCGACGTTGATGTTCCAGATCGCGTCCTTGTCAGACCGGCCCGAGGCGATCGCCTCCACCGCGGCGTTGGCGGTCAGCATCGAATGGTCCTGGTTGTTGTAACGGTGCATGCCGTTGCGCCCGACGAGAAAGATGTTCGCGATCGAGTCGACGTGGGCGCGAACGCGGCCAAACTCGGAATAACTCCCGAAATACGC
>VBCL01000232.1:3932-4391 GCA_005888865.1 Betaproteobacteria bacterium
CGCGTCGATGAGGTTGATCTTTTCCAGTTCCGTTGTCGCAAGCGCGCGCATGTCGGTGTCCGAAAGCGCCCACAGATCGTCGTCCTGGCTGCAAAAGTACTCGAGGCCAAGCCACACCTTGGCGGGGTCCGGTACCAGTGCCGGACTCCAGTTGTTGAAGATTTGCAACCGGCCAAGGCGTACGTCTGACTCCTGGATATAGATCCAGTGGTCGGGTGGAAAGTGGGATCCCGCGCGCCGTCCCTTCATCTTGTGGAGCAGCAGGCCGACGGTGATGAATGCCCGGTATGGCAGCCCGGCCGCGATGCGCCGCACGTCCTCCGGCGCCGGCGGATCGAAGCCCGCGACCAGATCGCACACCGGCATGGTCGAGATGACGTAATCGGCCGCCAGAGCGTAGGTCCGACTCGTTTGCAGATCGCGGACAACCACCTCCGTGGCGCGTCCGCCGTCGGTTCG
>VBCL01000233.1:0-325 GCA_005888865.1 Betaproteobacteria bacterium
CACGACCATCGGCCAGATGCTGATGCCCAGGCCGATGTAGCACATCAGGAACAGCCCCAGTGCTGCTACGAAGGGAGCGACGTCGCGCTTGGCGGCCAGCGCGCGCCAGAGCCAGACGAAGAGCGCCAACGTGATCAGCGGCACGGGCGAGAGCCAGAGCAGGTTCGGCCAGGCGAACCAGCGCGCTCGCACCTGCGGCTCCAGAAACGGCGTCCAGACGCTTACCGTAGCGATGAACGCCGCGACCGCGAGCGAGAGAATGCGCGCCTTGCGGCAGGCCCAGTCCTTCAGCGCACCCTCGGTCTTCATCACCAGCCAGCAGGCG
>VBCL01000233.1:347-4318 GCA_005888865.1 Betaproteobacteria bacterium
CCAATCCAGGCCCCCGCCCGTGTATTGCCTCCCGGCCACTGGTATTCCCTGTACGTACGTGCCCAGGACTACGCCCTGCGCGAACGTGGCGACCACCGAACCCGCAAAAAACGAGCGGTCCCAGCGTTCGCGCTTCTGCGACATGTGGCGGAACTCGAAGGCGACGCCTCGGAAGAGAAGCCCGAGCAACATGAACAGGATCGGGAAATAGACCGCGGGAATGATGATGGCGAAGGCAAGCGGAAACGCCGCAAGCAGCGCAACGCCTCCCAGCACGAGCCAGGTCTCGTTGCCGTCCCAGATCGGTGCTACCGAGGCCATCATCAGATCGCGGCCGGCGTCGTCGGGCGCAAATGGAAAAAGGATGCCGACGCCGAGATCGAAACCGTCCAGCAGCACGTACATGAACACGCCGAACCCGAGAATGGCGGCCCACAGCGGAACGAGATCGAGCTGTTGCATGGCGGGCTAGTCGGTCGCCGCCGATAACGGCCGCGCGGCCGTGCCGGACGGACCATGCTCGGCGACTACTTTGGCAACCGGACCGGCACGCAACAGACGCACCAGGAAGTATCCGCCCGCACCGAAGATCGCGATGTACGCGACCACGTAGACCGCAAGCGAGACCAGCACGTCGCTGCCGGCAAGCGAGGGGGTCACCCCGTCGCGCGTCCGCATGAGCCCGTACACGATCCATGGCTGGCGCCCGACCTCCGTTGTCACCCACCCCGCGACCACGGCGACGAAGCCGAGCGGTGAGGCGAGCTCGCAGAACTTCAGGAAGGCGCGCGCTTCGCCGAACCCGTTCCGCCGCCAGACCCACCAGCTCCATGCGACCAGCGCCAGCGTGAGCAAACCCACGCCGACCATCGCCCGGAATGCGAAGAATGGAATCGCCACCGGCGGCCGGTCCTCCCGTGGCCAGGCCTTGAGGCCTTGCACGACCGCATCGCGATCGTGTCGCAGGATGAGCGAGCCGGCCCCGGGAATTCCGATTTCGAAGTGATTGGTCTCTGCTCCTTCGTCCGGAAGCGCGAACAGCAGCAGCGGCATCCGGCTCTGCGTTTCCCAGTTGGCCTCCATGGCCGCGATCTTCGCCGGCTGGTGGTCAAGCGTGTTGAGCCCGTGCATGTCCCCGATCAGGACCTGCAACGGCACGAGCACGCTGAGCAGTCCAAACGCCTGCTTCAGCATCGTCAACCCTTCCTCGTGGAACCGTCCTGCGCGCAGGTGGTAGGCGGCCACCCCGGCGACCACCAGCGCGGTGGTGATGAAAAACGCCACCGCAGTATGCGCGAGCCGATACGGGAACGACGGGCTGAAGATGACCGCGAACCAGTCTGCGGGGAAGAAACGGCCGTCGACCATGCTAAACCCGGTCGGCGTGTGCATCCAACTGCTGGCCGCGAGGATCCAGAAGGTCGAGAACAACGTGCCCACCGCGACCATGATCGCCGCAACCAGGTGCGCCCACGGCGGCACGCGCGCGCGGCCGAAGAGCAGGACGCCGAGAAAGCCGGCCTCGAGGAAGAACGCCATCAGCCCTTCGTACGCCAGCAGCGGTCCGATGATATCCGCGGTCACGTCCGAGAAACGGCTCCAGTTGGTCCCGAATTGGAACGGCATCACGATGCCCGAGACCACACCCATGCCGAAGGAAATGGCGAAGAGCTTGAGCCAGAACTGGGACAGCCGCAGGTAGACCGCGCGGCCGGTGAAGAAGTGCAGGCCCTCGAGGACCGCGATGTACGACGCCAGCCCCACCGTGAACGCCGGCAGGAGGATGTGCAGGGCGACCACCCAGACGAACTGGAGGCGCGACAGCAACACCGCATCGAGGGACATTAGACCGGCCGCGGGAAGACGCGAGGTCAATATAGCATGTCCTGCAGCGCCCTCGCCGCGCGCCGCGCGAAGCATATAATGACACCTCCGGGCTCGAGTGCCCGCGGTCAAAACCAATGGAGCGGACCATGAAGAACAAACGCATGACCCGAATCTTGCTGGGCTGTGGCGCGCTGCTCTTGTTCGTCGGCGCGGGCGGAGCACTGGCGCAGAGCGAACAGCAGGTACTGGTCGACAAGGCCGACAAGACGCTGTCGAACTTCCTGCGTGACCCGGACATGACCTGGCTGCAACAGAACATCCATCGCGCCAAAGCGGTCATGATCGCCCCGGAAATCGCCAAGGCCGGGTTCATCTTCGGCGGCTCCGGCGGCAGAGCCGTCGTCATCGCCCGTGACGCGAAGAGCGGCAAGTGGGTCGGTCCCGCATTCTATGCGCTGGCCACCGCGAGCGTCGGCTTCCAGGCCGGCATCTCGGTGTCGGAAAACGTCACGCTGGTCATGACGGATAAAGGTTTCAATTCGCTGCTCGCGACCTCGTTCAAGGTCGGCGGAGACGCGAGTGTGGCCGCCGGGCCCGTCGGAGCGGGTGCGAAATCCGACGTCGTGGCCGACCTGATCTCGTTCAGCCGCGCCAAGGGCCTGTATGGCGGGCTCAACCTCGACGGCACCGTCGTCCACAACAGCAATGACTGGAACGAGCTCTACTATCAGAAGAAGCCGATCCTGGCGCCGGACATCCTTGTGCGCATGAACGTCCGCGCGAAGGGAGCCGATAAGCTCCTGGGCGACGTCGCTCGCGCCTCCAGGAAGTAGCGACCGGCGGCAGTGGATCGCGCCGTCGAAACCGACGCGCCGATCCGTGCCGCGCTTGCGTGGCGCTCGTCGCCGGCGATGTGCGGGATGTTTTCATGACGTGTCGCCGCGAGCGCAGCCACCGAATTCTGCGCGCAGAAGGGATGTCTGCGCCTGCACATCTTTGCCATGGTGCGCCCTCTCATTGCCGAGGGTGAGTCCCCGTGTTCCCGCGCGAAGCGCGATCACCTCCGCAGCAGGTCGTACACGGTGGACGCAACAACGTGCGTCGCGCGACGCAGATCCTCGAGCAGCAGGTTCTCGTCGGGCCGTTTGGCATTCGCTTCGGCGATCGTCCGCGGACCCGCCCCGTACATGACGATCGGGACGCCATGCTCGCCATAGAGGCGCGCGTCGGCGTACAGGGGCACGCCGACCGCGGGTATGTCTTCGCCGAACACCCGCAGGGCATGTTTCTGGATCGCGCCGACCAGCCACTCGTGCCCTGGCAGCGGTGTCAACGCGTTGGCGAGAAGCAAGCGGCGGATCTCGACGCGAATGCCCTCGTGACCCGCGACGGCGCGCTCGATCAGTGAGCGCACGCGCGTTTCGACTTCGGCAGGGTTCTCTTCCGGAATCATCCGGCGATCCAAGCGCAGCGTGAGGCGGTCCGGCACGACATTGGTGTTGATGCCGCCGTTGATGAGGCCGACGATCATCGTCGGATGGTCGATGCCGGGAACGTTCGATTTCTTCGCCTCGAGTGCGTCGGCTTCGGCGTAGATCGCGGTCAGGATCGCCGTGCCCGCACGGAAGGCATCGCGGCCGGTTTCGGGCATCGCACCGTGCCCGGATTTGCCATGCACGGTCACCTCGAGCTGCAGGCAGCCGTTGTGCGCCGTCACGACGGCGTAGCTGAAGCTCGCGGCGATCGCGAAGTCGGGCTGGGTCAGCTTGTGCTCGAGAAGCCAGCCCGGCCCGGCCAGGCCCCCGAATTCCTCGTCGTAGGTGAAATGGAGTTCCACGACTCCATCAAGCGCGTTGCTCGCGGCGTGCGCGCGCAGCGCCGCCAGTGCGTAGGTGTACGTTGCAATGTCTGACTTCGAAACGGCGACACCGCGCCCATACATGCGGCCATCCTCGATCACGGCTCCGTAGGGCGGCTTGGTCCACCCCTCGCCCGGAGGCACGACGTCGCCGTGCGCGTTCAGCGCAACCGTCGGCCCGCCCGACCCAAAGCGCTGGCGGACGATCAGATTGGTGACGCTCTCCATGCCGTAGGCACGGACGAAATCTTCCGGCACCGGATGGCGCTCGACAGCGAAGCCCATG
>VBCL01000234.1 GCA_005888865.1 Betaproteobacteria bacterium
CGGCGCCACCGCCGGGAACACCATCGCGTCGTGGCCCGCGCCGCTCGGCAGATGGCGTACCTTGATGCCGTGCGCGGCGATCGCCTGGGCGAACGCTTCCTGCAGCGCCGGGTCGCACGGGGCCGCGTTCGCTGCGTAGAAAGGCGCCGCGTTGACGGTCACCTTGCGCCGTTTGGCGATGTCCTCGAATCCGGACTGGAACGCGGCGACCGCCTCGCGCCGCAGCGCGTCGTCACCCGAGCGGACATCGATCGTGAACTCTACGTCCTGGGGAATGACGTTGATCGCACCCGGCAGCACCGTCATCTTGCCGACCGTGCCGACGAGACCCGTCTTGCCCTCGCAATATTTTTCGACGAACAG
>VBCL01000235.1:0-1141 GCA_005888865.1 Betaproteobacteria bacterium
AGGGCCAGGGTGAGCGCTACGGCGGCCATCGACGTGGCGGCTGAACGAAGCAGCACGGAACGAATGCGCATTGCGAGGTCTCCTTGAACGGCGCGGGTCCTGCGGTGAAGGGCGGACCGGCCGGGAAGGAATTAAGCCTCAACCCGTCGGGGAGAGGACAAGGAACGGCTGGACTCCGAGGCGGTCCGCCAAGAACCTTCAGGGTTCGAGCGCCAGGAACGCTCGCATGCGATCGATCTCCGCGTCGAGCTCGCGCTTGAAGACTCGATCGCGCGGCGGCGTTGCGATGTAGCCAAACTCCGGCGCGAGCTGCGAGCTGTCGACGCCCTCGATTCGCGTGTGAGCGAGGCGCTGCCTCGTGCGTCGCAATGCGTCTCCGAGCTCGCTATGCCACTGCGGTATCGCAAGGCGAAGGCGGCGCACGAGCCGACTCAAGGCGCTTCCGGTCAGCGGGGCATAGAGGCGGACGCGCGAAGAGGCTGCGCGCGACTGCAAACCGCCGCAGGCTGTCCAGCGCGATCGGCATGCTAGTAATCGAGCCATTCCAATCGCGAAACGAGTTTGCTCCCCTTGATGCGCTCGAGGCTCGCGGTCAGCACGTCGATATTGTTGTCGAACGAGCCGTGCGTGGCTTGTATGGTGGCACCGGTCCTGGTGGTGCGAACGTCAGGCGTGGTGACTGGAAAGCCGCGCTGAGACGCCGCCCCCGGCGTTCCCGGCGACCACGCTTGCTGCCACGCCGTGATGGACGCGACCTGCTCGTCCGCCCATTGCTTGGGATCGAACACATCCGGCGTGATCGCGTTCTGCAAGCCGAGGAGCGGCATCTTCCGCGCATCGTCGAGGGCACGAGAGACGAGATACAGCAAGGACTTCCCATACAGCCGGGCGTCGGCCGTCGGCAAACCATCGGCCTTTTCGTTCGAGTCGTTCAAGTAGTGGAGCCACAGATCTTTGAGACTAAAGAGCGGGGTTTGTGCGACCTTGGCATACGTTCCGACGGCGAACTGCACCGAGCATGCCGCGGCATAGAGCGCGCACGAGCTGATCTTCGGCGCGCTTGGACGCAGGTCATCCTTCGCCAGGCGATCGAGCAGCCAACCCAGCACGATCGACCCCGCCGAATGCCCGACCAGGTGCA
>VBCL01000235.1:1211-7417 GCA_005888865.1 Betaproteobacteria bacterium
TTCTTGGCGAGCAGATCGAGCGCTCGCCCGCTCAGCTCCGAGAATTCCGCATTGCCGCGCATCTCGGTCCAGACGCCGCGGAGGAACAGATGGCTGCTCGCCTCGACGAGGCGATCGGCACCTTCACGAAGCTCGTCCGCGATGCCGCCGACCGGTCCGGGGCCGATTTCGGGCTGCGCCTTGAAGTGATCCTCGAAGATGTCGATCAGCGATTCGACCGGGCCGGTCTTCCATGTCATGAACAACGGATAGATGCCATTGGCCTCGGCGTACGGCGCCAGCACGCGGATGCGCTTGATCGATTCTTCTTCGCTGTTCAATCCGCCGTGCGCGTAAATCATGAGCTTCGCCACGGCGCGGGCAGGCTGCTGCGCAAACCACTGGCGCGGCGTGTCGACAACGACTTTCGTCGCGTACGGCTCCGGATCGACGCCGACGCCGAACGTCACATCGGGAACATTGAGCACACCATCATTGCCGCTGACGAGCGTATGCAGATAGGCCTTGGCGGTGCTCCACGGTTGGTACGCCGGATTCTCAAAGGCATGGTCGATCGGCCATGGGTCGTCGCTCGGATTCGCGGGATTCTTCGGCGTCTTGGTCTGCGTTCCCAGCGATTGACCCGCGGGCACGCGAAAGCGGGAGAGCGCGATCCGCTCGTCCGACACCTGCACCGGAACGCCGAGGGCGCAGACCCATGCGTCGGTGCCATGTTCGACCCAATCCTCGTACGGCAACACGCCGAAGCCGCGCGCGCCCCAGAGCTCACCCCACGAGTTCTGGACGACGAAGCCGACGGCGTTATAGCCGACGAGCGCAAAGGCGTGTCCGCCCCAGGACTTGGGATCCTTGGCCGGTCCGATGACCGGCAGCGCATCGTGCGAAGTCGGCATCCGCCCCTTTCTCGTTCCAACGAGGCGATCCCATCCGTCGTGGACATTTGCGGATACGTAGACCGCGCCGATGTTGTTGAGCGCCGCCTGCAGATCGACCACGGAGCTTTTGTCCACGCGGTAGTAGACGCCGAGCGGACGTGTGGCCGCGTCGCGCTCCCAATTCGACTTTGGCGGCTGGAACACAGGCGTGTAGGGCCACATCGGCTCCGCGCACACGCCATGCTTGTTCCAGCCCTTGAGCGCGCCGCGACAGCTCGATCCTTCGTAGTCGACGCCTGGCCATTCGTCGTAACGCCGCGCAAGCTCGTAGATCATTCGAGGGCTGACGGAGACGAACTGCTCTTTGGACTTGGTCTCGACGTGGCGGACCCACCGCAGATAGTTGGCGACGCAAGTCAGACCGAAGCCGGTGCAGGCGCCCTCGTCACCTTGATCGCGCACCAGGCCGGCCTCGATGTAGCCAATCAGATTCTTCGCAATGACTTTGTCAGGCGGCCACCGGGGCTCGAGTGACCGCAGGGGTGGACGATACGGTAGATCGCGGAAATCCAGGCGATCCGGCCGGGCATCGAGGACGCGGCCGGTGAATCGGACCGCTGCGGCGTCATGCGCCGCCGTGACCCTCGTGTCGTCTGATCGCTTGATCTTTCTGGCGGCCATGGGCGATTTCCTCCTCATCGATACTCAGTGGCGATTGCCCGCTTGGCGCTGACTGCGACCTTCGCCGAAGTGCTGCGGTCGCTCTCGCGCTTCAACACCGTCTGCCAGAAGAATCCGTTCTGCAATGTCAGGAGAACCAGGACCACGAACTGCTGCTTCCCGGAGAATTGGCCGGCACTCATCAGACCGAGAAAGACGATAGGAGAGACGAGGATCGCCACGATCCCGTTGCGCAAGTGCGCCCACAACAAGCCTTTGTCCCAGGCGTCGAGCATATCGACCACTACTTTGGCTGCCATGCCGAGCAGCATCGCGTAGAAGAGTGGCAGATAGAGCTCGAAGAGACTCGACACGCCGGCGGCCATGCTGTTGTCCGCGCCGCCGACGGCCTCGCTGGGGCTGGGCGCCGGCACATCCGGGGGAGTCCTGGGAAGCTGTTCATCGGAACCGGCGGCGAATGCATCTGGACCCGCTGCGGCACGGGCGCTGCTGATGAAGAATCCCAGGCGCTCGCCCCGCTCCATATCCAAGGCTGCGTGGAGCGCATCCTTGATGATCCAACCGTACTTCGGCCACTGCGGGCCCAACCGGTAGGCGATCTGTACCCAGGGCTTCGACGATAAGCCGAAGTCGACGTTGGTTTCCCGGCATATGTAAACCGCGGTCCCTGATGACAATCGGCTCACGATGTTGCCGCGCCATCCCACGCCGGTGACGAAGCGTGGCGGGTTGTCGAAGACATCGGCATCGGAGCCGAGGACCGTGCGCTTCTCGCATTTCTGCGCGAGCGCCAGAGGCGATAACATGAGAACGGCGACGGCCAGCGCAATCGTGCGGATTATTGAATGCGTAGCAATCATGGCTCTGCTCCGTGTGAGTACGCGGAAATACTCCTGGTCAGCTCGACACTCGGTCGCAGGCTGACTTCTCTACGACCGTGGCAACGCTGCGGCCACAATACTTCTCTTTCGTTCGTGATAAGCAAGAATACCGTCGTGCCGAGATATGAATATTCACAGAGGCGCTTGGGTATTGGAAAGCTGCCGGCTGTCAGGGCGATCGTGCCCTTCGATGGAACGATCGGAATCGCGGTTCGAACACCGTGTGCACAGGGAGCGAGGCGATCAACACGCCAAGCGAAATCACGACGATCGCGGTCCATTCGAGGGAAGAGATCGAATCGCGCGTGATCAGCATCGAGCACAGGGCGCCGATCACGGGTACCAGCGCCGAGAGCACGCCGACAGTCTGACTACCGATCGCCAACGTAGCGTAATTCAATGCGAAGAAGGCGCAGCAGCCAACCAATACACCCTGAAACAGGAGCTGCCAGACGATTTCCTGCACCGGCGCGGTTGCGATAGTGCTGGTGGCGAAGGAATAGTGCCACGGGACAACGATCATTGCCGAGGCTACGCATACCAGGGCCGCGGCGACGACCGGGTCGAGCCGCCGCCGCTGGATGTAGACGAGGTAGCTCGCGCCCAACGCAGACGCGAACAGGAACATGGCGTCGCCGATTATCGCCGTCGGCACCGACAATCCACGGTACGACGCCATCAGGATCAATCCGACGCCGGCGACAATGATCGCGATTCCTGCGAGCTTCCTGAAATGGACGTGAATGCCGTAAGCGATGAATGCGACCAGCGCGATCCATGCGGCGATCGCGCCGGGGCCAAGCGCCGCCGCATGGCTGGCAGGCGCGAACTGCAATCCGAACACGACGCACGCCGCCATGCCCCAACCGTGCAAGAACGAGAGCGGGAGGCTCGCCAGCCAGTCAGCTCTCCGTATTTCGTGCGCGCGCATCACCAGAAACGGCGCGAAAAGAAGACCGCTACCCCCCAAGCGAAAGAGCAGCAGGTCCGCAGGGGTAAGCGTCGTCGTGACGCTAAGCCGCGTCAGCGCCGGATAGACGGCGGTGATGAAGACCGCGGCGAGCGCCGCGAAGTACCCCAAGGCCTTCGGCTTTCGGTCTGAAAACATCGCGATATTCGTGATCATGGTCTCGATCGCCGTTCAGGTTGTTGGTCAGTCGGTGGGTTCCGCGGATGGCGCATGCTTGCCGCGCTTGCGCACCGACGCCGCGTAGCGGCCCACGTCGCGGTAATGACCCCGATTCGGCTTGACGATGGTTTCTCGATAACCGTTCCAATCGGCCGATGAAAGCTTCGACAGCTCGTCGACGACGCTAAAGGAGCGCAAGTTCGGCTCGGAATAGGTCTCTCTGAGCAGCGGCTGGGCTTGAAACAGGGGTTTCTTGTGGTTGATCTCGATCGGCCGGTCGGTGCTCGTGAGGCGAAGATTGATGAAAAGTGGCCCGAACCACCGGTCTGTCTCGATGATGCCCTCGTAGCACTCGTACGCCAGGCTGCGTGGGAGGTTCACCGGAGGACGCAGCAAAAGGCTCCAGCCCGGCGCCGTTTTTGCGAATAGCCCCGACCAGATCTGGACCACGCCCGGAAAGAAACTCCGCGACAGGAAAGGCGGGGCAAAGCCCTTGATGTCGTCCGGCGCAAGCCCGTCGAAGTACTCCGCGAAATTCGGGAAATGCTCCATCGTCAGCGGATACCAAGTGTCCGTGTCGTCGTGGGTCCAGATGACGTCCGTGCCGTCCCATTGCATATAGAACGTCATCGGCGAGAACAGGTACCAGCCGAACGCCGACGCGGACGTTAGCGCCTCGCAATATTGGAACGCTGCGGTCGGGATGACCCCGAGCGCGGCACGATCGGCGCGCATCGGTGCGAAGCTCTCGGGGATGGCGCGGTAGAACGTGACGATCGGCCCGGCCTTGCCGGTGCTCGAATTGATGTCAGTCATGGCGATTCCCTCGGTTGCTTCGGAGCCCGGGCGGGCGCGAACGCACTGCGTTTACGCCCGCCCGAGGAGATGGCCTGCGACATCAGGCTCTTTCAGCGTGCACCCTTGTTGCGATCGATGGCGACCTTCGGCGCTATGGCGCCGTTGCCCACCTCAACCTTGACCGGCGTCCTCGTGCGGTGGAGCGCGACCTTGGGCGCGATGGCTCCATTTCCTACCTCAACCTTCACCGGCGTCTTCGTGCGGTGGAGCGCGACCTTGGGTGCGATGGCGCCGTTTCCTACCTCGACCTTGACCGGCGTCTTCGTGCGGTGGAGCGCGACCTTCGGTGCGATGGCTCCATTTCCTACCTCAACCTTCACCGGCGTCTTCGTGCGGTGGAGCGCGACCTTGGGTGCGATGGCTCCATTTCCTACCTCGACCTTGACCGGCGTCTTCGTACGGTGAAGAGCGCAGGAACCCCACCCGTTTGTGGGGTATCGCAGTGACTCGACGCCGCCGATGCGGGCAACTACTCGCCGGTGGCAGAGCGCGCGCCGTCGTCGCGGCCGAGCTCGACGATTCCTTCGTATGCGAGGTGCAACAGCACGTGCTCGACCTCGTCGCGGTTGTGCAGGCGAAGCCGGGCGAAGACCTGCTTGACGTGATAGCTCGCGGTGTTGGGCTTGAGCGCAAGAGTGCGCGCGATTTCCAGGTTGCTCTTGCCGTCCGCCAACAGGAGCGCAACTTCCCGCTGCTGCGGGGACAGGCCCGAGGCGCCGGCGCCGCGCGCGAGCGCTAGTGCGCGAGGCTCCCTCCGGCCGATCAGTAGCCCCACCCGGTCCTGCTCCCGCCCCTCCCCGTCCGGCAGTCGGAAGGCGCGAATCCGGAACTGGCCCCAAGGAGAATCGTGCTGGGAATCGACCTGGTCAATCGGCGCGCCGTCGGGACCGTGGAGACGCGTGCAGATACGCCGCAAGAATTCTGTGACGACGCGCAACTCCTCATGGGCCGTTCGCGGTGCGACTTTTTCCATCGCGAGCAGTCGCACCAGTCGAGACCAATTGAGTGGCGCGCTGATCGCGGTGCCGTCGTTTGCAACGATGCCGAGCCACTCCTCGACGACTTCCGCCTGCGCCTGCGGTCGTGCCCGCGATGGCTCTGTGCGCAGCCCGAGCGAGAGGTAGCGCAGCAGGCCACGTAGCATTTCCTGGTCGCGGCGGCCGAACTCGGGATCGCGGGCGCCGCGGTAGAAGCTTATCTGCCCGATCGGACGGGATCCGTCGCGCAGGACGCCGTAGAGGATCTGGTAGGCATCGAGCCGGGACAGCACCTCGCGAAAATAGTCGCTGGCCTGGTCGGTCTTGGAGAGCGCGCACGAAATGGCTTGGGAAAGCCGGTGGCCGCATCCTGATAGTGCTTTTCGTAGTACACGGCCATGTCGGCCGGCGGGAGCAGCCGCTCGGCGTAGAGCCCCGTCATTTCGCACCGGTCGTCGACCCAAAACACCGCCGCGGAGTGTGCTGGAATGATCATTCGCAGCGCGGGCAAAAGCGACGGCGCGAGGGTCTGCCCAGCCAGTCCGAGGCCGCACAGCTTCCGGATTACCGCAAGTTGGCGCTTGCGAGTCATGGTGCTAGAGGCACTTCGGTCGGTGCGTCGACGTTGCCCGCTCCGGCGTGCTGGTGGCGACGCACCAAAACAGGGCGTCAGCCCACATGACAGCCGCCCGCCCCGCTACCGGGACTTGAACGTCGCGGAACACTCTGCACGAAAAATGTCGAAAATGAGCCCATCGAGAACATACAAATTGTGGCCTACTTAAGGCATCCTGCGAAGCCGCAG
>VBCL01000235.1:7422-9146 GCA_005888865.1 Betaproteobacteria bacterium
AGGCATCCTGCGAAGCCGCAGGGGGGTGACTGCAATGAGAAGTACAAGCGACATGCCGGGGGGCGGCACGGCGTCCGCCGACGTGTTGCACTACGCGACCAGGACCATCGTCTTCGCGGACGTCGTGGAATCGGTTCGGCTTATGCAGCGGGACGAATTTGCCGCTGCGGGGCGGATCCGCGACCTGCTGCTCGAGGCCGCGAACGAGACGATTCCCCAGCACCGTGGCCAGTTGCTGCAACGGTTGGGCGATGGCCTCATGATCTCCTTTGCGAGCTCAGGCGATGCTACCGGGTGCGCTCGGGCCCTGCATCGCCGCGCTGCCGAGCGGTCCGAAAGCATCCCCACCAGAGATTGCTTGCTGTTGCGGATCGGCATCCATGCGGCCGACATCCTCACCGACGACGTGGCATTCTACGGCCACGGTGTCAACGTCGCGTCGCGCCTCGCGGCACTCGCGGGTCCGGGTGGAACGGTTATCTCGGCAGCCGTGCGCGACCAGCTTATCGCGGACGCAGGCGACGAGTTCATCGATCTCGGCTTGTGCCACCTCAAGCATATTGATGCACCCTTGCAGGTGTACCAACTGGGGCCGCGCCATGCGCGTCCGCCCGCGATCGGAAGTCCGTTCGCGCCGCGCGCGACTCTGGCCGTCATCCCTTTCGCGCTGCACAGCGGCGGCCCTCCACACCGTGCCGTAGGCGACATTATCGCCGACGAGGTAATCGTCGCGCTTTCGCGCTCACCCGAGCTCCGCATGGTGTCGCGGCTATCGACCACCGCGTTTCGTGGACGCAAGGCACAGTTGAACGACATCCGCACGTCGCTCGGTGCGACATACGTGGTCTCGGGGGCATATCGCGTGTCGGGCAGCACGCTGCTCGTCACCGCGGAGCTCGCGGACACGCGCAGCAGCGAGATCGTCTGGGCGCATGGATTCAAGAGCAGGCTCAGCGGAGTGCTTGCGCAGGACGGCGATCTCGTCACGTCGATCGTGGCAGGCGTCGCAAGAGCACTCATGGACACGGAACTTCTGCGGACAAAGTCGCGCCCGCTGCCGACACTCGAAGCGTATACGCTGCTTCTGGGCGGAATCGGCCTGATGCACCGAAGCGACCCGCGTGATTTCGCCAAGAGCCGCCAGGCATTCGAGCAGCTGATCGAGCGCTATCCGCGCTATGCAGCGCCGTACGCGTATCTCGCAGAATGGCACGTGTTCAAGGTGACACAGGGCTGGTTCACGAACCTCGAACGGGAGGGCGCCGCCGCGCTCGACTGGACCAACCGCGCGCTCGACATCGACACCGCGGACTCGCTCGAGCTGATGGTAAACGGGCTCGTGCATACGAACCTGCTGCACCGGCATGACGTCGCCAAGGCGAGTTACGACCTGGCGCTGGAGAAGAACCCCAACGAGCCGCTCGCCCGGCTGCATCGCGGCACGCTGTGGGCATTTCAGGGACGCGGCGAGGAAGCGGTCGAGGAAACAAGTCGCGCGGTCGACTTGTCGCCGCTCGACCCGTGGCGCTATTACTACGATTCGCTGCGCGCGACAGCGGCGCTGGCGGCTCGTGACTATGAACGCGCGATCGAGTTGGCGCAGCGCTCGCTGCGATCCAATCGCACGCACGCCTCCACCTTGCGCGTGATCACCATCGCATCGTCAGAGTTGGGACGCCGCGACGAAGCGCACAAGAGCCTCGCCAAACTCCGCGAGCTCGATC
>VBCL01000196.1:0-412 GCA_005888865.1 Betaproteobacteria bacterium
GATAGATGAGCAGATTGCGGCAGCTGATAAGATCGACTCGCGAGAACGGCGGGTCGACCGCGACGTTCTGCTTCGCGAAAAGACAGATGTCGCGAAGTGTCTTGTTCACGCGGTATCTCGCGTCCTGCCGGACGAAGAAGCGCCGCAGGCGCTCGGGGGAGACCTCAGTCTCGACATTTTCCGGATAACTGCCCTCGCGCGCCCTATGCAGCAGGGTCTCGGAGAGATCGGTGGCGAACACCTGGATGTTCGGGCTCTTTCCTCCGGCGTCGAGGAACTCGATAAGCGCCATCGCCAGCGAGTACGCTTCCTGTCCCGTCGAGCATCCCGGCACCCAGATCCGGATGGGCGCGTCCGCGGGCTTGTCCTTCAGGATCTTCGGGAAGACGCTCTGCTTGAGCATCTCGAAGGT
>VBCL01000196.1:510-5618 GCA_005888865.1 Betaproteobacteria bacterium
GGTGTCGCGATAGCCGCTGAAGTCGACGCCGAACGAGCTGCGCAACAGCATCAGGATCTTGCGAAAACCCTCCTCATCGTCGACCGGCGGCGCTTGCTCGACCGCGGACGGAGTCGCGACGTAGGGGTGCCGGCCGATGCGGACAATCTCCTCGGCGATGCCTTCGGGCGTCGACACGACGTCGATGCAGCCACTTCGGATCGCGCTCTGCGGCATTCCCGCAAACTTTGCGGACTCTTCGTCCTGCGCAAGGGTGATGCCGCCCGCCGCCTTGATGTCCTCCAGCCCGAGCGTTCCGTCCGAGCCTGTGCCGGAGAGGATGACGCCGATCGCGCCGCTCAGCCTGTCCTCGGCGAGGGATCTGAAGAATGCGTCGACGGGCAGATGCGGCCCGCGCGCGTCGCCACGCGGCTTGAGCTTCAGCTCGCCGCCGGCGATGGTCATGGTCGTGTCGCGCGGGATGATATAGACCTGATTCGGCTCGACCCGCATCCCGTTGGTCGACTCCTGCACCGGCATCGGCGTTGCCTTGGCAAGAATATGCCGGTGTCGGGAGGCAACCGCGCGAGGAGGTGGCTAACCGCCTCGAGGCCGCCGGCGGACGCGCCAATGCCGACGACGGCGCACGCAGCACGTGACGCGGGCTGCGCCGACGCTGCGGGAGTGTCCGAAGAGCCGGCTTTCTCTTCCGGTTCGGACGGCGTGCTACCCGTCATGACCTACGTTGATTGAGCCGGTGCGGAATGACGCGCGGCATTGCGAACATTTGGAGAAGTAGTATGTGCCTAAGGCATTCTGGAGACAACGGGGCCGGGGGGCTTGTGCCGCGAGCCCTGGCGCCTACGGGTCGATCTCCATGGCCTACAGATTCATGCTGCCGTCCTACACCGGAATCGGTCGCACTCTGATTGTCGGTCCGGGCGCCACCTCAGTAGATTGTCCTCTCTTGGTTACCCTAAGAGGAACGAATATGTCCAGGATGCTGATCGCTCTATTCGTCACTGCTGGGTTGAGCCTGACCGGGTGCGCGGCGCAAAGGAGCGCACCGGTGACTACCGCGAACCCGATGGCGCCGATATCGAAGGACGCGTACGACACCGCGGTCAAGAACGCCGAGGCGCAGTACAAGGTCGATAAGGACGCCTGCGCATCGAAAGGCGGCAACGCGAAGGACACTTGCCTCGCGGAAGCGAGTGGCAAGGAAAAGATAGCCAAGGCCGACGCGGAAGCGGCGTATAAGAACACGCCGAAGGCGCGCGAGGATGCGCGCATCGCGCGTGCCGAAGCGACCCATAATGTCGCCAAGGAGAAATGTGACGAGCTCTCGGGCAATTCCAAAGACGTCTGCGTGAAGGAAGCGAACGCCGCGCGGGTCAAGGCCAAGGCCGACGCCAAGGTCGATCAGGTGGCAGCGGATACGAAGGAGGATTCGGCCATGAAGCAGGCCGACGCGCGCAGACAAGCGGCCGAAAACAAGCGTGATGCAGACTACAAGGTCGCCGTCGAGAAGTGCGACGCCCTGACCGGCGCGGCCAAGAGCACGTGCGTCAGCGACGCCAAGCTTCGCTACGGCAAGTCCTGAGCCGGAGGAATGGGGCAAGCCGCGTTCGCTTACAGAGTGTCGCTTTAGCGCCCATTGCGCCCGCGGTGTGCCCGCGGGCGCAACCACGTTTGGCGCTCGCCCGTCGCGTTGATACGATCCGGGCAGGTGCGGCCCGGGTTGCCGCCGGCACGGCGCCGCGAGAAGATGGCGGGCGGTCTCGTCGCATTGGTTGGGCCGCCGGCAAGCCGGGACTCCCGCTCTCGTGGTGGAGGACATGATGTATGAATGAGCGCCTGAGCGTCGAAGCATGCCTGCCCAAGGAGCGTGAGCAGGCACTGCTCGTTGGACGGGCATGGCTGCCCCTGGTCGACGGGCCCGCGCTCGTCGCGCTGCGCGATGATGGCGTCTACGACGTTTCGAAGGTCGCGCCGACGGCGAGCGCTTTGTTCGAGCTCGACGATCCGCTCGCCGCCATTCGCGCCGCCGACCGCTGTCCCCGGGTCGCGTCGATCGCCGAGACGCTGGCCAACTCGGCATGGAACCGGCGCGACAGCGGCGGGCCTTGGTTCCTCGCGCCGTGCGATCTGCAGGCGATCAAGGCCAGCGGTGTGACCTTCGTGTCGAGCATGCTCGAACGGGTGATCGAGGAGCAGGCGCGCGGTGATCCCGCCAGGGCGGAATCGGTCCGCCGGGCGATCGTCGCGGTGATCGGCGACGATCTTGCGCGCGTGCGCCCCGGCTCGCCCGACGCCGCGCGGCTCAAGGACGCGCTGATCGCAGAGGGCGCGTGGTCGCAATACCTCGAGGTCGGCATCGGCCCGGACGCCGAGATCTTCACCAAGTCGCAGCCGATGTCCGCCGTCGGTGTCGGTGCCGAGATCGGCATCCATCCGAAGTCGCAGTGGAACAACCCCGAGCCGGAGATCGTGCTCGTCGTGAACAGCCGTGGACGCACCGTCGGCGCCACGCTCGGCAACGACGTCAACCTGCGCGATTTCGAGGGCCGCAGCGCCCTTCTGCTCGGCAAGGCCAAGGACAACAACGCGTCCTGCGCGATCGGCCCCTTCATCCGACTTTTCGACGACACTTTCACCATCGACGACATCCGCCGCTGCGTGCTTTCGATGCGCGTCGATGGTCCGGAGGGGTTCGTGCTCGAAGGCGCGAGCTCGATGGCGATGATCAGCCGCGACCCGCTGGACCTGGTCGGGCAGGCGATCGGCGCCAATCACCAGTATCCCGACGGGCTGGTGCTCTTCCTCGGGACGATGTTCGCCCCGACCCAGGATCGGCTGAAGCCCGGCGAAGGCTTCACTCACGTCGTCGGCGACCTCGTCACCGTGGCGACGCCGAAACTCGGAGCACTGGTCAATCGCGTCAACCGCAGCGACCGGATTCCGCCGTGGGCGTTCGGTGCCGGCGCGCTGATGCGCAATCTCGCAGGACGCGGATTGCTCCGCTAGATCTGGTGCAGTGCGATTGCGAGGGCCAGCGGAACGAACAGGATCGAGGCCAGGTTGCCGATCAGCACGATCGATGCGACCTTCGCCGGCTCCTGGCTGTACTGTTCGGCAACCATGAAGTTGAGCACCGCCGGCGGCAGGCTGCCGAAAAGGATGAGCAGCCCCCGTTGCGTCGCATCGAGCCCGAGCACGGGCGTGAGCAAGACCGCCATCACCATGCCCGTGAGCGGGCAGACCAGCGCGCCGATGACCCCCAGATGCCAGCCGCCCCACGAGACTTCCGCCATGCGTACGCCGAGGGAAATGAGCATCAGCGGGATCATCGCGTCGCCGACCATCTTGATCGCCAGCATCAGCCAGTCGGGCGCCGGCGGTTGAGTGAGCGCGAATGCGAATCCGGCAAACGTGGCGAGCACCATCGGATTCCTGAGCACCGGCCAGAACGCGGCGTGGCGGTTCACGATGTGCATACCCAGCGTGAACTGGAGCAGGTTCGAGATCGTGAACATCGCCACCATCGCCGACAACCCCACAGAGCCGAACGCCAGCACGGCGAGCGGCAACCCCATGTTGCCGCAATTGTTGAACATCATCGGCGGAACGAAGGTGCGCGGATCCTCGTGCAGGACGCGCGACAAAGGCCACGCGAGGAGGCCCGAGCCGAGCACGACGCCCACGCCGCCGGCGATCAGCAGGGCATTGGACGAGAGGTCGAACGCCTTGCTCGCGAGCGCGCTGAAGATCAGTGCCGGGGCGAGCACGTTGAGACTGAGCCGATTGACCCACGCCATGTCGGGCTTGACCCGTCGCGCGTAGAGGTAGCCCAGCACGATGATGCTGAACACCGGCAAGATGATGCCGAGGACGCGCTCGATCATCGGAGGCGCAGCTTAACGGACCGGCTCAGAGGTCGAGTCGGCGCGTCGCCGGGACGCCTGCGCCAGGTATGCGCATGCGCTTCGGCGTCACCCGGCGAACTCGGTCAGAAGTTGCCCCGCAAGAGGCGCCTCGTGCAGCAAACCCCGGCTGTCGGCGACCTGGGCTCCGTTGACCCATACGCCATGCACCCCGACGGCGTCGGTGGTCAGCCTCGGTGCGCCGCCAGGCAAGTCGAACACGCGGCGCTTGGGACCACGGCCGACCATCGCAGGATCGAACAGCAATAGATCGGCCGCAAAGCCTTCCCGGACCAGACCGCGCTCCCTCATGCCGAACACCGCGGCGGGATGCGCCGTGAGTCGCCGGACAGCCTCACTCATCGCCATCGCACCGAGATCACGCGCCCAGTGGCCCAGCAGGTGCAGGCCGAACCCCGCATCGTTGAAGAAAGTCAGGTGCGCCCCGGCGTCGCTCAAGCTCACGATGCTGTGCGGGTGGTTGAGCATGCGTGCCACGGCGTCTTCGTCGGTATTGAGAAGCTCGGCGGTAAACACCGTTTTCAGGTCCTCGCCGATCGCGAGGTCCAGCATGACATCCAGCGGATCGCGAGCCTCGTGCGTTGCGATATCGGCCAGGCTTTTCTGCTCGTACGCGGCGTTCTCGGGCCTCGCGACTTCGACGACCTGGACCTTGTGCCATTCGCCGTTGAACAGCCGGAACCTCGCTTCGGACGCGAGCTCGGCGCGCAGCGCGTCGCGGAACGTCGTGTCTCCGAGCACTTTTCGCAGCGCAATCCCTTCCAGACCCAGCGCAGGCTTCCAGCCTTGCAGGCCTTCCATCGGATACGGCGATTCGATCGTGAAGTCCATCGTCAACGGGCAGCACGAAACCTGACCGATGAGCCTGTGTCCCCGCACGTTGGCCTGCGCGATCGCATCCAGATCGTCGAACACGGCTTTCGGGTTGGTGCCGTTGTGCAGCAAGGCGGCGATCATGACCGGCCTGCCGCTTGTCCGTGCGAGAGATTCGAGAAAGGGCACGCTGGTGTGGCCGCCCTTGGTGAGCATGGTGACGCCGCGGCCCGCTTCGCCCATGGCGTCGACCAGCGCTGCCATTTCGCGGTCTTCCGCCAGACGTGACGGCATGGGCAGGCCCGCGTCGCCGTTGTGGGCGGGGCTCGTGCTGCTGGCAAAGCCCACGGCACCGGCGCGCATGGCGTCGCG
>VBCL01000196.1:5682-9532 GCA_005888865.1 Betaproteobacteria bacterium
TCGTCGGCGGAGCTGCGCCAGGTATTCCGGAAAGGTCTCGAATCCCCACTCGATGCCCTCGCGCAACACCTCGAGCGACATGCCTTCGACGTGCGTGAGATTGCGCATCGTGAGGTCACGATCCGCCGGTCTGCACGGTGCGATGGTGAAGCCGCAGTTACCGATGACAGCCGTCGTCACACCCAGCGCGGGCGAAGGACGCACGTAGGGGTCCCACGTGATCTGCGCATCGAAGTGGGTGTGGCTGTCGATGATGCCCGGCATCAACGCCAGCCCGGCGGCATCGACCCATCGAGTGGCCGATTCGGATAGCTTGTGGCCGATCGCCGCTATTTTTCCATGTCGAACACCGACATCCCCGACTGCGGGTTCGCCGCCGGACCCGTCGAAGACCCGAGCGTTTCTGATGAGAAGATCGAACACGCGACCTCGATGTCCGCTCAGGTTACCGGCGCGTGGCGCTGGAGTCCGATCACCGGCATCCTTTGGCGTGCGGGCGTCGCAGGCTTACAGGATGTACTGCGATAGGTTGTCGTCCTTGGCGATTCCGGCCAGTCGTTCGTCGACGTACCTGGCATCGATCGAGATCGTCTGTCCGTCGAGATTCGCCGCATTGAACGAGACCTCGTCGAGCAGCCGCTCCATCACGGTGTACAGGCGCCGGGCGCCGATGTTCTCCTGCTTCTCGTTCACTGCAAACGCGATCTCCGCCAGTCGGCGGATGCCTTCCGGCCGGAAATCGAGCTCGACGCGCTCGGTCGCGAGCAGCGCCTGGTACTGGCGCGTGAGGCACGCGTCGGTCGCGGTGAGGATCTGCTCGAAATCGGCGACCGAGAGCGACGAGAGCTCCACCCGGATCGGAAACCGCCCCTGCATTTCAGGAATCAGGTCGGAGGGCTTCGCAAAGTGAAAGGCGCCGCTGGCGATGAACAGGATGTGGTCGGTCTTGACCATCCCGTATTTCGTCGCGACGGTGGTGCCCTCGACCAGAGGCAGCAGGTCGCGCTGCACGCCCTGGCGCGACACGTCGGCCCCGACCGTCTCCTGACGGGTGGCGATCTTGTCGATTTCGTCGAGGAAGACGATGCCGTTCTGCTCGACGTTGGCGAGCGCTTTCGCTTTGAGCTCGTCGTCGTTGATGAGCTTCGCGGCTTCCTCCTCGATCAGCGCTTTCATCGCGTCGCCGACCTTCATGCGCTTGACCTTGCGCCGCCCGCCCGACATCTGCTGGAACATGCCCTGGATCTGGCTGGTGAGGTCCTCCATGCCGGGCGGCGCGAGGACTTCCATCTGCGCAGGCAGGACCGAGACCTCGACCTCGATTTCCTTGTCGTCGAGCTTGCCCTCCCGCATCGACTTGCGGAATTTCTGCCGCGCCGCCGAGTCGGTCGGCTGCATGTCATGAAAGTTGACCTCGCGCACCGGCGGCAGCAGCGCGTCGAGCACGCGCTCCTCCGCGGCATCGGCGGCGCGGTCGCGGACCTTGCGCGTTTCCTGCTCGCGGGTCTGCTTGATCGCCGTGTCGGCGAGATCGCGGATAATGGTGTCGACGTCGCGGCCGACGTAGCCGACCTCGGTGAACTTGGTCGCCTCGACCTTGATGAACGGCGCGTCGACGAGTCGCGCCAGGCGGCGCGCGATCTCGGTCTTGCCCACCCCTGTCGGGCCGATCATCAGGATGTTCTTGGGCGTGATCTCCTGCCGCAGCGGCTCGCCGACCTGCTGGCGCCGCCACCGGTTCCTCAACGCGATCGCGACGGCCCGTTTGGCGGCATCCTGTCCGACGATGTGCCTGTTGAGCTCGTGGACGATCTCGGACGGCGTCATGAGGAACGACATGGGGATTCTCGGCGGGAAGGCTCGCGAAAAAGAAAACGGCCGCCCACTTGGGGGCGGCCGTTCAATTCTACCCTGTCCGGAACGCGATAGCCTCGACGGCGTGCGGCCGAGGCGGGCTACAAGCGCGAGTCCGTCTTACGGAGCAAGAAGATCCGCACAATGTCCCGCCTGCGCCGGCGTGGGTGCCGCAGTAATCGCCGCTCCGCGCGCGATACATTGGCTCGGCGGCAGGGCGGCGTTGTTCTCGACGTGATCGACCAGCAGATCGAACGCCTTCTGCGCGTGCGGCTGGATGAACTCGAGCTGGGTGAACGGGTTCTTGAACGTTTCGATATGGTTGCCGTTTTGAACCTCGTACAGCCGGTACTGCGCTTCGCGCTGGTCGTTGTTGCCGTTGCGCGACGCATTCACGACCGCTTCGTACGCGCGAGCCCCTCGCTTGATGGGCAGCAGCGCGTCCATGGTGCCCGCGACCGTGATGAGTGGCTTCTTGATCTTCCCCGTCGTCGCCACCGCACCGAGCTGCGCAACGATCGAGGGATCGAGCGCGGCGCGCGCGAAATAATCGTAACCGCCGGTGCCGGTCACGTCGTTGAGTCCGTCGAAGTACGTCTGCCAGGTCGGATCGAAGCGCTTCTGCCACTGGCATTGCGTGACTTCCCAGAACTGGGCCCAGTAGTTCGCCCAGAGTGACCTCGGTGTGACGGAGGGCGGTACCGGCGGAAGGACGATGTCCGGCGGATAGCCCGCGGCGACGATGTTCTGTGCCGCGGCGCTGTTGGGATTGAAGCCCGAGGCCACGTAGTCGGGGAAATTCTTGATGGCCGGTGGCAGGTCGATGAGGATGTTCGGACCGCTGGGGTCGATAAACGTCCCCTCCCAGTCCACGCCGCCGTCGAAGAGATCCGGTGCCTCCTCGATTGCCCGGCGGACCTGGTAGCCGCCGTTGGACGTCCCGACCGCGTAGGTGCGGGTCGGATAATGGTGGTAATTGGCCTTGACTGCCTGGCGCGCGAACTGTGCGCCTTCGATCATGTACTGCGTCCATTGCGTGAAGGGCTTCTCGGGATCGTTATCGAAGAAATGGACCCAGATGCTCGAAGCCGGGTTGAGTCGGCACGGCGCAGGGTCGCTCGCGGGCGGGAGAGGCGAGGAGAGACTGACGATCTTCAAGTTCAACACGCCTTTGTTCTGGGAGGCGTAGGCATAGCCTTTCTGCACGACGTAATCGCTCCAGGCAAAATCGCCGTTGAATTCGCTGCGCGTCCCCGAGGCGCCGGCAACGACGAGATTGCCATTCCAATCGTCGGGAAGCCGAATCAGGAAGCGCGCTTCTCCGGTCGGATCGTCGGCGAACCTGGCGTCCAGCTGGATTCCAGGTACGACTTTGGTGATCGGTGTGCGATTGGGAGGATTCGGGGAAATGACATTGCGGTCGGTATTCGGCGTGAAAGCGCCCGGCGGTAGCCCGGCGATCGAATTGTTCGCCGGCGTGGTCAGATTAGCATCGGTAAAGTCACCATTGGTGGTGAGATCACCCTTTTCGAAACAGGTCGCGTCGACGAGCTTGTTGCCAAACGCGGCGAGGACCGCATCGCAGCGTGTCGCGGCGCCCGCCGCTAATGGAACGAGCATTGCCAGTGCAGCCAGGAAAAGCTTTCGTACAAACATTGTTACCTCCTCGTGAAATAAAACAAGCCCGCGAATTCGCTGTCCATCCCGCCGGACAGAATGTCGAACATGACGTCGGTTTCCCCATCGCGCTCTATCGATGCAGCAGGCTGCTCGCTGCGCGCTTCTCCGACGACGTCGTGGGGTCCCGAGTGTAACGCAAGCGGGGCGATCGGAATCGTCGGAATCATGACCGCGTTTGGCAACACGCACGGGTTCGCTTATGATGCCCCAGCATGCCACGCGGGCTGTTGACAACAGCGCCCGTTAATCTACGAGGACAGAACGGATGCGACATTCGACGGTAGCCTTGCTTGGAGGCTTCATCGCAGCGTGCTTT
>VBCL01000083.1 GCA_005888865.1 Betaproteobacteria bacterium
GGCATCGTCGCCTCAGAAGCCTCGATCAGCGTGGCATCGGAATGCGCGAGGGGCGTTCTTGCCGCCACCGTCGCAGTTGTTGCCTGAGCCGCCGCACGAACCGCGTCGGCAAACTCCTGCGCCGTCTGAAAGCGCTCTTCGGCGCGCTTGGCGAGCGCCTTGCGCACGACGGTGTCCATCGCGGGCGGCAACTGAACGTTGAGCGTGGACGGCGGCAGCGGCTCTTCCTTGAGCACCTTCTGCATGGTCGTGGTCGCCGATCCGGCAAACGGCCGCTCGCCGGTCAGGAACTGGTAGAGAACGACCCCGGCCGAGAACAGGTCGGAGCGTCCGTCCACCGGCAAGCCCATGATCTGCTCGGGCGACATGTAGCTCGGCGTGCCCATGACCGTGCCGACCTGCGTCAGGTTCGACGCTTCGATGTGGGCAATCCCGAAGTCGGCAACCTTCACCGAGCCGTTCGACAACAGGAAGATGTTTGCGGGTTTGATGTCGCGGTGGATGACACCCTGATCATGCGAATACCCGAGCGCACTGAGGATCTCGCCCATGATCCGCACGATATCGGCGATCTTGAAGCGCTCGTTCGTCTCGAAGCATTCCTTGAGCTCACGCCCCTGCACGAACTCCATCGCGATGTACCAGGCGCCGTCGTCCTCGCCGAAATCGTAGATGGAGACAATGTTCGGGTGATTGAGCCGGCCCGCCGCTTGAGCTTCGCGACGGAAGCGGGCGATCACGGCCGACGGATCTTCGCCGGCAAGCTGCTCCGCACGGATGGTCTTGAGCGCCACGACGCGCTTGATCGACGGATCATAGCCCTCGTAGACCACGCCCATCGCTCCGCGCCCGATCTCACGGCGGATCTCGTATTTGCCGATGCTGCTCAACTCTGCCATGGCTCGCTCCGTGCCCGAAAACAACGACGCCGGCGGCGGGCCGGCGTCGCAGATCTCTCGAACCTTAACAACCGATCACTTGTACTTGCTGTCGATGTCCCAGACGGACTTCTGAACCAGGCGCTGGACCATGGTGTCGAGCGACACCCCGCCCTGCTGCGATTGGTGAACGCCGAGCGCGCCCGAGGACGTCGCGCCGAGTTCCATTTTCTCTTCGGTGTAGCCGGTGGCGACCTGCTCGGTCGTCTCGGCGTTGATGATCTTGTAGCGCATGCCGATTACCCAGACGCTGGTCGCTTCGTCCGAATGCACCGAACCGACCGCCGTGCCGCCTACCGCGGCGCCGCGCCCGCCGCCGAACGCCCCCAGCATGCCCGCCATCTGTCCGAGGGTCCGGCCGTCGAATCCTTGCTGAGCCGAAGCGACCTGCTCGGTCTTCAGGATGTCGAATTTCACGACGAACTTGGTGCTCTTGAGCTTGCCCATTCTCAGGAACTTGCGTGCCTGATCCGGATCGCCGAGATTGTAGGCGAGCTCGAATTCCTTGAGCAGCGGGCCCAGATTGGAACGCTCCAGCACGGTGAAGTTGGCGCTGGAGAGTTCGATTTCGCCGAAGTCGGCGATGTTGTTCGCCGTGAACCTCTGGATGAACGTCGCGTTGTTGCTCTTGATCTCCCCGGGAATGACGATCACCGCGGGGCCCTTCTTGCCCACGTTGGTGTAGGTCACCGCCTGATACAGCGACTGGTCGGCCGAGGCGTTCGCCTTCTGCGAAGTGTCTCTGCCCGCAGTGGGCGAAGGATTGCCGAACGTGGGCTGCGCCGAGGCGAGCGATGCCGTCGCGAAGACGGCTGCCGCAAGCAGGTATTTCACAGAGTCGATGAACGCGTGATGTTTCATGGCGAAAGCCTCCCTCTCAAGATTCAATTCGTGACCGACCGCAAGTTTACTTCGGCGACGCCGTCCTGGCAGCAGCCGGTCCGGCTTTCCTGCAATAGTCCGCGTAGAGCGCCGGTACGACTTCATCGGCTTTCTCGTTGACCAGCGTGAGGGCCATGTGCTCGATGTTCGCGCCCGCATACGAGCCGGAGCTCGCTTCGGTATCGGAAATCAGCCGGCCGTCGCTGCCGTAAAGCGTGAATTTCATGTTCACCGACACCTGGTTGACCGCCATCATCGGATTCCGGGTCGCTTGAGACGAGATCAGACCCCGCAGCACGAAGCTCGCCCCGAGGCGCTTCGAGGCATTGAGCATGGCGTCGGGGTCGTTCCTGAAGTATGCGTCGATTTCGGCTTGCGCGATCTGCCGGCGGATCTCGTCGGGCGTATAGGTGCGCAGTCCGAGCGCACGCAGCCGGGCGTTGATCGACTGGAAGTGCGGACCGTAGTTCTGCTGCTGCGCGGCGATATAGCCGTTGGACTGGCGCACGCCGATGATCACCATGATCTTCTTGTCCTTGAGCCCGGCGCGGCACGGCGTGGAAAGCTGTTCGGCGATCTGGCTCTGACGGGCCTCCTGCTCGATCCGGTCGGACTCGTCGGGCTGCGAGAATTTGAACCCTTGTGCGACAACCGGTCCGGACGCCAGTTGGGCAAGCAGAACCAGCGTCGACAAGGCGTAACTCGGTTGCATCGGTCAGGGCTCCCGCCCGCTGAATGCAGGGCGTCAACAAGCCCGGCAGGTTAGCCCAATGGGGAGCGGAAAGCTATAGGACAATTCGACGCAGCGAGGCCGGAACAACACGACCCGCCCGGCGGCGGCGCGAAGCGTCCGGGCGGGCCCTACCTTGTCCTTCTTTACGGCTTGTACAGCCCAGTCAGGCCTTCAGGTTTTCCTTGAAGAAGGCGACGGTGCGTGACCACGCGAGCTTGGCCGCCGCCTCGTCATACCGGGGCGTGGTGTCGTTATGGAAACCGTGATTGGTCCCCGGGTACATGTACATCTGGTACTTCACACCATTCGCCTTGAGCGCCGCCTCCCAGGCAGGCCAACCGGCGTCGAGGCGCTCGTCGAGCGCAGCGTAGTGGATCAGGAGCGGTGCTTTGATCTTGCCGGTATCCGCGGCGCCGGGCTGGCCGCCATAGAATGGCACGGCCGCGGCGAGATCCGGCATCCGCACGGCCATCGTGTTGACGATGCCTCCGCCGAAGCAAAACCCGACCGCGCCGATCTTGCCGTTGCATTCGGGACGCGACTTCAGGTAAGGGACGGCGGCAAGCAGGTCCTCGGTGCGCTTGGCGGGATCGAGCTGGCTGAATAGCTGCGTCGCCTTCTCTTCGTCGCCGGGATAGCCACCGACCGGCGTGAGCGCGTCCGGCGCGAAGGCGACGAAATTCTCGACTGCCAGGCGTCGCGCGACGTCTTCAATATACGGATTCAGGCCGCGATTCTCATGGATGACGACGATCCCGGGCAGCTTGCCGCTGGCGTTCGCTGGTCGCGCGAAATAGCCGCGTACGGTTCCCGAGCCCTGCGGCGAGGGGTAGGTCGGAGATTCGGTCTTGATCCGCGGGTCGTTCTTGGGGATCTGCTGCGCCCAGGCGTAGTTGGGCCTCAGGCTCTCCAGCATCGCGGCCGCCGTGAAGCCGCCCACGGCGTATTTCGCGGCACGGTCCAGAAAATCGCGGCGACTGAGCATGCCGTGGACGTAGCCATCGAACAGCTTGAGGACTTCCGGAGGAAAATCGGTTGCTTTTTTTCTTTCTCTTCTTTCCATTGGTGTGACTCCGTCGGGGTTGCTCCTTCGGTTGAGAGATGCGCCCACTGCGATCCTACGACCGCAGCGGGGCCGATCGGTTGCACCCGGAGGCTCGTTTACCCTCTTGACGAGGGCACCAAGGCACCCAATGACGCAGCGAGGGAGAGCGACCCGCTTCGGCCCGCTGCGAGACGACCGTCGGCCCGCGCGATGGCCGACCGACACGGTGCTGGATCCTCTACGCCTCGGCCCGCCGCGGTACGATGAGCTTCGCGGTCAGGACCTGCACCGTCTCGCCGCGTTGATTCAGGGTTTCGCTGCGCACCGTGACCATTCCCCGGTCCGGGCGCGAGCGCGACGGCGTGATCTCGACGATCTCGCTTTCGACGTGCAAGACGTCACCCGGCCGCGTCGGCTTGGGCCAGTTGATCTCTCCCCCGGCGCCGATGATGCCGCCGGCGAGCGGTACTCCGCCGACCATAAGACGCATCGTGATCGCCGCCGTGTGCCAGCCGCTCGCCGCCAGCCCGCCGAACAACGTGTCCCGCGCCTGGTCGTCATCGACATGAAACGGCTGCGGGTCGAACTGGCGGGCGAAGCTCTTGATCTGCGCCTCGTCCAGGGCGTGCGTTCCGCTGCTGAAGCGCTGTCCCACGTGCAGATCCTCGAAGTGGAAGACGCCGTTGCGCTGGGCGATGTCGGTCATGGCGGGCCCCTTTTCAGTAGATCGGCGCCGGGCGCGGCAGGACCGGCAGCTCGGCGGGCAGACCGGCGAGGTTGCCGCCGACGAAACCGACCACTGCCCCGACCACACTCGGCTCGCGCAGCAGCCGGTAGTGGCCCAATCCGTACGTCTTGATCAGCCGCGCGCCGGGCACACGCGCGGAGAGACGGAGCGCGTGATCGAAACGGACTTCGGTGTCGCCGCCGTCGTGCACGAATAGCGCCGGCAAGTGGAGTTGTTCCAGCTCGTCGATGCGGTCGATGTCCTCGAAGCGCACCCCGTAACGGTGTTCGAGGCGGCGACGCATCGCCTCGCGGATGAGCGGCGTGATCCCGAGGAGCCGCGCGAAGTTGCGCGCATGCTCGTTGATCGACGAGGGAGCGCTCACGAAGACCACGCGGCCGAGCCGAAGCCCGCGGCGGAGCGCAACGCCGATCGCGGCCGCGCCCAGCGAATGGCCGATCGCCGCGTCGAAGGGTCCGTGAGTCGCCGCGAGCGCTTCGAGGGCGCGCACGAAATCGGGAAGCGCGACGGCGCCGCCTCCGCTCTCGCCGTGTCCCGGTTGATCGAACCAGACCACTCGATACCCGCGGGCGAGGAGCGGTGCGACGAAGCTCCCGAGTTGCACGCCCCGGCCGCCCCAGCCATGGACCAGCAGAACCGATGGCGCCCCGAGCGGCCCGGCCTGCCAGATGGCAAGCGAGCGAGAGCCTGCGACGACGGTTTCGCGCCGTGCGTCGACCGGTTGCGCGCGCCGGCCCGCGTAGCGTGGCGGCATGGTGAACAGCCGTTCGGCGTGGCGGGGCGCAATGTCGGGCAACAGCCGCGACGCGACCGCGAAATAGGCGCGGACCAGGGTCCATAGCGAGCATCTGGACCGCACGATCGTGCTATTTATCGACGCGACGAAAGCTGTGTTCATGGCAAGTCTCCAAAGAAGGTCAGGGGGCGGGGGAAGCCGAGTCGATCAGCCGCTCAAAAGCGGTACGCGCCCGCGCTTCGGCCTTCGCCGGTTGGAAAAGGCGGGCGCCGTGCTGGTAGGCAAACACGATGCCCATCATGTCGAACACGAACTGCCCGACGTCGAGGTCAGCGCGCAAGTGTCCCTGGCCGATGGCGAGCTCAACGGCGCGGCCGAGCTCACGCTCCAAGCGGGCAAAGTGGTCGCTTACTGCGTCGCGAACATCTCCAGGTTGGTCGTCGAACTCGATCGCAGCGGCCTGCATCGGGCACCCGTGGCTCAGTCCGCTGCGCGCCGTCCAATCGAGCCAGTGCTCGAACAAGGCGCGCAGCCGCGGGAGTCCACGTTTGGCTTTGAGCGCGGGGATGAACACGGTTTCGGTAAAGCGCGCCGCAGCCGCCTCGATAGCGGCGATCTGCAACTCCTCGCGCGACCCGAAATGCGCAAACAGGCCGCTTTTGGAGATACCGACTCGCTCCGCGAGCGAACCGATGGTCAACGACTCGAAGCCGCTCTCGCTGGCTTGCGCCAGCGCCGCGTCGAGGATTGCAGCGCGCGTGTTGTCGCCCTTGCTCACGAGCGAATAATACGAACGATCGTGCTTTTTGTCAATCCCCCACGCTCCGGCCGATCCGTGTCGTCGCCGCGACGGTCCCGGTCAGGCCTTCTCGTGACGGATGTATTCGCGTCCGCCCCAGCGCGTAGGCTTGCGCCGGTTGAGGTCGCGAGCCGCTTCGCTCAGCAGGTCGGCCGTGAGCCACGCGCCCACGATGTGCAACGGCGCGGTCCAGCGCGGTGCCCGTGACAAGGTCGAGATCCGCAATAGCGGGCCCAGCCACAGCAGGAGCGCAACCGGCCAGAGGCTCAGCACCGTCCATCCCGTCGGGCTGTCGCCCAGGAAGACCAGGGCGCCGAGAGGTCCGGCGCTCAGCATCCACGCCGGCAGAATGGTGCCCAGCCACCGCATCCATCGCGCCGAAAGCGACAGGCGCCGGGCTTTGCGGTGAGCCGCTTCGGTGTAGATGCGTTTCCAGCCGCGCCGGAACTCCGCCCAATCCGCATACATGCGGCAATGAAGGAGCCCCGCAGCGAGGAAGACGCCTGACTTCCGTCCCTTGGCTTCGATGAGCTGCGCCAAGGCGAGATCCTCGAGCAACGCCTGCTTGACCGCCTTGTGCCCGCCCACGTCGACGTACGCGTCGCGGGTGAACAGCATGAACTGCCCGTTGGCGAAGGGGCGCCGATCCTTCAGGGCATTCGCAAGCGTCAGTGGATACTGCCGCAGGAGCTCGAAAACCGTCGCGGTCTGTACCACTCGTTCGAACCACGTGTCGTGCGTCAGGGTGGGCAACAGGCTGAGAATGTCGAGCTTACCGTGACGCATCATCGCGACCGAGGCGGCGATGCATCCGGGCATGAAGACGGTGTCCGCGTCGGCGAAAAGCAGGTAGTCCGCGTCCGCTGACCCGCTCGAGCGGGTCACTCCCCGATGGACCGCGTGGACCTTCCCCGCCCAATGCGCGGGGCACGCATCGATCTCGATAATCTCGAATCGCTCATCGCCGGCGATCTCGGCCCGCGCCAGCGACGCAGTGTCGTCACGACAGCGGTCGAGCGCCAGGACGACGTGCAGTTGCGGGTACGTTTCGGCCTTGAGCGATCGGATCAGCGCGGCGATCACGTCCGCCTCGTTGTACGCCGGTACGATCACGCATACGCGTCCGGTCGGCGGATCAGCGGCAGCAAGCGCCTGCCCCAGTCGCAACGTCGGAACCACTCGCATCCAATGCTCGAGGCGAATCCACACCGACCCCCAGAGCAGGATCGTGCCGATCGTGCCCACGCTCAGGGTCGAGCCCAGTATCGCCAACAGCCAGTGCGGAATCGACAAAGGTCGGCTCGCATGCAGCCAGTCGACTCTGATTCTACGACAAGCCACAGGATCTTCCAGTCAGACTTGAGCGGCCTGCTAAAATTCCGCTCATGACGGCGGGACGGCGTTGCGTGAATGTAGTCCGTGGCGTGCAGATCGCGTGTCGCACTAGAGTCTGGCCCAACGCGAGCCCGACAAACCTGCGATGACCACGCGCGGATTCTCGGGACGACGGCCCAGCCAGGACGCGGCACAACGCCTGCCTCCCGGTCAGTACCAGACACACGACTTTCCGGTGCTGTCGATGGGGCCGACACCGTTCGTGGACCTCGCGACATGGCGATTCACTTTGAGTGACGGTCCGAAGCCGCTCGCAAGCTGGAGCTGGCCGGAATTCGAAGCGCTGCCGCGGACAACCTGGCGCGGCGACATCCATTGCGTGACCAAATGGAGCAAATTCGACACGACGTGGGAGGGCGTGAGCATCGACGATCTTCTCGCCGCCGCGGGCGCGGCGCCGCCCACCGCGTACCTCCTCGCCGAGTCGTATGACGGGTACGACACCAATCTTCCGGTGACTGACCTGATAGGCGGGCGAGCAATGATCGCCACGCGCTACGCGGGCGCGCCGCTGCCCGCCGAACACGGGGGACCGGCGCGACTGCTCGTGCCCCATCTCTATTTCTGGAAGAGTGCGAAGTGGCTTAAGGGCCTTCGCTTCACCGCGCGCAACGAGGCGGGCTTCTGGGAGCTCCGCGGCTATCATCTGTACGGCGACCCCTGGCGCGAGCAGCGCTACACCAACGACCCGTGACGGATCCTCCGCGCGGAGAGCCCTCGCGCTGGCTCACAGCGGTGATCGATCGTGTGGTGCATCAGGCGCCGCGCGTCGTCAGCGTCTTCTTTACCGCGCCTCTTCCAGTGCATGAAGCCGGCCAGCACGTCGATGTCAGGCTGACTGCGCCCGACGGCTACGAGGCCCAGCGCAGCTATTCGATCGCCTCGCGGCCCGGCGCCGAGCACCTCGAACTCACGATCGAGCGCCTCGAGGACGGCGAGGTTTCGCCGTATTTCCACGAGGTGGCACGAGGCGGCGATACGTTCGAGGTGCGCGGCCCGATCGGCGGACACTTCATCTGGCGTCGCGAGGACGGCGGTCCGGTGCTGCTTATCGGCGGCGGCTCCGGAGTCGTGCCGCTGATGGCGATGGTTCGTCATCGCGCCGCCGTGGCGCCGGATACCCGCGCGTTGCTCGTCTACTCGGCGCGCAGCTGGGACGAGCTGATCTTTCGGGATGAGCTGCTCGAGAGAGAGGCGCGAGAATCCAACTTCGCGCTGGCGATCACGACCACCCGCGGAGCGCGAGAGCGTCCGCTCGACTTCGATCGTCGCCTGGATCGTGCGCTGTTGCGCGAGATCCTGGCTCGCTGGGGGCAAACGCCCCGCCATGCGTATGTCTGCGGCTCCAACCCGTTCGTCGGATCGATAACAGCCGATCTGGTGCTGGAGGCGATTCCAGCCGGGCGCATCCGCGCGGAGCGCTACGGCGGAACGGGATAGCCCGCGGTGAGCGGCGAAGCTCGATCCCTGGGGCCAAGCCGCATCATCGCCGTCATGACCCTATCCGCGCAGCGTACTGCAACGTCGCTGTAAAAAGCGGCGGACGGCAGGGTCCGATTCGAGGCCGATCGCGCGTTCATACGCTTGTTCGGCTGCGTCGACATCGCGGGTGCGGGCGAGGAGCCCCGCGCGGGCGGCCCAGTATGGTTGATAGTCGGCAAGCCGACTATCGCTCGAAAGCGCGTTCAGCGCGGCGAGACCCTCGGAGGGTCCATGCACCTCGGCCCACGCGACCGCGCGGTTGATCGCCACCACCGGCGACGCCGTCAGCGCGAAGAGCGCCTCGTAGATCTCGACGATCGCAGCCCAGTCGGTGCGCCCGGTCAGCCGGCGCGCCGCATGCGCCGACTGTGCCGCCGCCTCGAGCTGGTAGCGGCCGATCGCGTTGAGACCGCTGGCGCGAAGGAGCAGCGCTTCGGCCTCGTCGATCAACCGCGCATCCCACAATGCGGAATCCTGGTCGGCGAGCGGTACGTATTCGCCGTGCGCGTCGCGTCGCGCGTTGCGCCGGGCATCGGCGTGCAGCATCAGCGCCAGTAACCCAAGCGCTTCCGGCGCATCCGGCAGCAGCGAAACGACGAGTCTCCCGAGCCAGATCCCTTCCTCGGCGAGATTGCGCCGGCGCGCCTCGGTACCCGCAGGATCCGACCAGCCTTCGGCGAAGATCGCGTAGATCGCTTCGAGCACGGCGTCGAGACGCGCCGAGAGTTCCTCGCGCTCGGGAACGCGGAACGGGATGGCGGCCTGCCGGATCTTGGTCTTGGCGCGCACCAGGCGCTGGCCCATCGTGGCCGGCGCGACCAGAAAGGCAGAGGCGATGGTGGCCGCATCGAAGCCGAGGATCGTCTGCAGCATGAGCGGTGCGCGTACGCCCGGATCGATCGCCGGGTGGGAGCAGACAAACATCAGACGCAGGCGGTCGTCGGGAATCGGCGCCTCGCTCGCGCTCGCCGCATCGATCTCATCGGCGAGCCATTGCAGCTCGATCGCGCCCGCTTCCGCGGTACGCCGCCTTCGCACAGCGTCGATCAACTTCCGCCGTGCCGCGGTCAGCAGCCACGCCTCGGGGTTGGCCGGAATGCCGCTCGCCGGCCATCCAGCGAGCGCCGACGCGAACGCGTCGGACAGGGCATCCTCGGCGCCCGCGACGTCGCGCGTGCGCGCCGCGAGAAAGGAAATCAGCTTGCCGTAGCTCCGGCGCGCGACCGCCTCGGCGGTAACGCGCGCCGGCTCATCGCCCTCTTGCGGCGGCATCGCCGACCACTACATCGTCCAGATCGGCCGGACCTCGATGGCGCCGTGGGCCGCGCCCGGACAGCGCGACGCCCAGGAAAGCGCGGCATCGATATCGGGTGCTTCGATCAGGTAATAGCCGCCGAGCTGCTCCTTCGTCTCGGCGTACGGTCCATCGAGGACGCTGGTCTTGCCATTGGGGGCGCGCACCGTCGTCGCAGTCGAGGTCGCCTGCAGGCGATTACCGCCGACGTAAGCGCCCGCTTTCTTCATCGCTTCCGTGTACGCGGCGTAGGCGGCCGTCATCTGGCTGGCTTGCTCCTTGCTCGCAGACAGCACGGCGGCTTCGTTCCTGTAAATCAGCAACAGATATTGCATCGATCGCTCCTTGGTCGGTTGTAGCGCGAATCAGATCACGCCATGACAATGACGCGCGGGCACCCCGTATTTCGACAGCCGACGCGGATCGCCGCGCGGCATTGCGGCGGAGGCTAACATGAGCACAGCGAATGTTAAGCGAGCATCAGCGAGCGGCCGGAGCCACAATGACGGTTGAGCAGAGCGTATTTCGACAATCGTCCCGCTGAAGTCCGACTTCAGTAGCGGGCGTTTCCGGGAGTCCTCGGGAAGGGGATGACGTCGCGCACGTTGGACAATCCCGTGGCGTACGCCACGGTGCGCTCGAAGCCCAGGCCGAACCCCGCGTGCGGTACCGTGCCGTAACGGCGCAGGTCGCGATACCAGCTGTAATGCTCCCTGTCGAGCTTGGTCGCAGCCAGCCTCGCGTCGAGCACGTCGAGGCGCTCCTCGCGCTGGCTGCCGCCGATGATCTCGCCGATGCCGGGTGCGAGCACGTCCATCGCCGCGACGGTCCTGCCGTCATCGTTGACGCGCATGTAGAACGCCTTGATCTCCTTGGGGTAGTTCATCACGACCACCGGCTTCTTCGCGTGCTGCTCGGTGATGTAGCGTTCGTGCTCGGACTGCAGGTCGATGCCCCATTTCACCGGAAACTCGAAGGCCTGCTTCGAGCGCTCCAGGATGCGCACGCTCCAGGATGCGCACGGCCTCGGAGTAGTCCATGCGCACGAATTCGGAGTCGACGATGCCCTGCAGCTTGGCGATCACGCCTTTTTCAATCCGCTCCTCGAAGAACGCCATGTCGTCCGGGCGCTCGGCGAGCACCGTCCGGAAGATGTGCTTCAGCAGCGCCTCCGCCAGCGCGGCGTCGTCGGCGAGATCGGCGAAGGCGATCTCCGGCTCGATCATCCAGAACTCCGCCAGATGCCGGCTGGTGTTGGAGTTCTCCGCGCGGAAGGTGGGACCGAAGGTGTAGACCTTGGACAGCGCCAGGCAATAGGTTTCGACGTTGAGCTGTCCCGAGACCGTGAGAAACGCTTCGCGTCCGAAGAAATCCTGTGCGAAGTCGATCTTGCCTTCCGGCGTGCGGGGCAGATTTGCGAGATCAAGCGTCGAGACGCGAAAAAGCTCGCCCGCGCCTTCGGCGTCCGACGAGGTGATGATCGGCGTGTTGACCCAGACGAAGCCGTGGTCGTGAAAGAAGCGATGAATCGCCTGCGCGATCGTGTGCCGGACGCGCGTCACCGCGCCGATCACGTTGGTGCGCGGCCGCAGGTGGGCGACCTCGCGCAGGAATTCGAGCGTATGCGGCTTCGGCTGGATCGCGTAGGAGTCCGGGTCCTCGACCCAGCCGACGACCTTGATGGCGCTTGCCTGCATTTCGAACGGCTGGCCCTTTGCCGGCGAGGGCACGATCATGCCCGTGGCTTCCACCGAGCAGCCGGTCGTCAGGCGCATCACTTCGTCCGCGTAGTTGGCAAGCGTGTTGGGTGCGACCACCTGGACGGGATGGAACGACGAGCCGTCGGACACGTGCACGAATGAGATGCCGGCCTTGGAATCGCGACGGGTGCGCACCCAGCCCTTGAGCGTGACGGGACCGTCTTTGGACGCGCGGCCTGTAAGGACGTCGGCGCAAGTGAGCGAAATCATCGGGCGTATTCTAACCTTGTCTCCGCATCCGGTCGGTGCGGCGCGCGGCCTCGCGTGCCGTCCGGGTTGGCCGCACGGCCGAGGCACCTGCGCCCGACTATAATCGAACCGGAATCCTTCCAGATCAGCTCTCAACCCGGAGGACATTGTGGAGTTCTCGAGCCGGAAACTTGACGATGTCGTCCTCGCCGTGCCGGTCGGTCAGATCGATCATCCCAACGCGCAGCAACTGCAGCAGGCGCTGACGCCGATCTTGGATGACCCTTCCGCCGGCAAAACTGCGCTCGTGCTGGATTTCGCGGGCGTCACCTACGTCAGCAGCATGGGCCTGCGGGTCCTGATGGTAGCGGCCAAGCAGATGCGCTCGCGCAGCGCGCGAATGGCCGTGGCGGCGTTGCAGCCGGTCGTCGCGGAGATCTTCGACATCGCCCGCTTCAGGCACGTCGTGGAAGTATTCCCGTCGGTGCGCGACGCATTGCAGGCATTGTCGGCACCGGCGCTGGAAGCGTACGACGCTTCACGATGAAGCGCATTCGTTTCTGGGGCACGCGTGGATCGCTGCCTATCGCGCTCACGGCATCGGGCGTCCGTCACAAGCTCATGCATGCGCTTCGCAGCGCCGCCGGTCGCAGCTTCACCTCGGACGACGAGCTTGCCGCCTACGTCGACGGTCTCGCGTGGCACGTCTCCGGGACCTACGGCGGACATACCTCCTGCGTCGAGATCGAGACCGGAGGCACGGAATACATTCTGTGCGATCTCGGCAGCGGGTTGCGTCCGTTCGGCCAGCAGGTCATGGCTCGCCATGGACCTGCATCGCCTCAGACCTATCACGTGTTCATGTCGCACGTGCACTGGGACCACATCATGGGGTTCCCGTTCTTCACGCCGGCGTACATACCCGGCAACCATATCCGCATCTATGGCGCACATGCGGTGCTCGAGGAAGCGCTTCGCCGCCAGCAGGCCGCGCCGTCGTTTCCCGTGGATTTTTCGATCCTCGGCGCGGACATCGAGTTCGTCAGGCTGGAGCCGGGGCGCCGGTACGACATCGCGGGTTTGAGCGTGAGTCTCATGCGGCAGCGCCACGGCGGCGACTCGTACGGGTATCGCTTCACGTCGGGTGGCAAGACGGTGATCTACTCGACCGATTCGGAACATGCGCTGAACGACCTGTCGGAAACGAACGCTTTCGTCGATTTCTTTCGCGACGCCGACGTGGTCATCTTCGATGCCATGTACTCGCTGGCGGACGCCATCTCGGTCAAGGCCGACTGGGGACATTCCAGCAACATCGTCGGCGTCGAGCTGTGTCAGATGGCGGGCGCGCGACATCTGTGTCTGTTCCATCACGAGCCGGCGCACAACGACGAGGCCCTTGACCGGATCCTGTCCGAGACCCGACGCTTGGAGGCCATTACCCGCACCGGGCAGCCGCTGCTCGTCACCGCCGCCTACGACGGGATGGAAATCGACTTGTGAGCAGTACGGCGGTCGAGTCGGCGGTCCCCTCGCGCCGGTGGACATGGGCGATTGGGCTCTCGCTCCTCACTGTTCTGGCCGCGCTGATCGGGCTCCAGCCCCGCTGGAATGCGCGTCTGCAAGCCGCCTGGTTCGATACCTATCAGCTGCTGAAACCGCGTGACGTCGCGTCGACGCCGGTCACCGTCGTCGAGATCGACGAGAAGAGCCTCGCCCGCCTCGGTCAGTGGCCGTGGCCACGGACGGCGCTCGCCGAGCTCCTGCGCGATATCGAACACCAGCACCCCGCCGCGATCGGTGTCGACATTCTGATGCCCGAATCCGACCGACTGTCACCGGAACGGCTGCTGGCGCGCGCCCGGCAGCAGGATCCGGTGCTGGCGAGTCGCCTGCAGACGCTTCCCTCGAACGACGACGAGCTCGCGCGCGCCATCGCCGCCGGCCCCGTCGTTCTCGGGCTCGCCGGAACGCTCGCCCATACCGACATGGAGCCTCTGGCGCCGCCGTTCATCGTCGTCGATCGAGGAGGCGCCGGGCCTCCGTCGAAGGGCATCGCGTCGAACATCCCGCGGCACGCGGGCGCGCTCGCCAACATCGCCGCGCTCGATGCCGCTGCGGCCGGACATGGGCTGATCTCCGCCGGGCCTTCCGATGACATCATCCGTCGAATCCCGCTGGTCGCCCGCATCGATGAGCGATTCGTCCCGTCCTTTTCAGTGGAGCTGTTGCGCGTCGCGCTCGGCGCCGGCGAAGTTCGCCTGGTTGCGAACGGTCCCTGGGTCGACACGATTTCGGTCGGCGACTTCAGCGTGCCCACGGAGAGAGACGGCGAGCTCCGCATCTACTATTCCCGCCGGGATGCGCGCCGCTTCGTCTCTGCTATCGACGTTCTCGATGGCAAGGTCGATCCGCTTCGCTTCGAACGGAAGCTGGTCCTGATCGGTACGACCGGGCTGGCCATGGTCGACTATCAGAACACGCCGCTCGGCGTGCGCATGCCCGGCAGCGAAATCCAGGCGCAGCTGCTCGAGAATCTGTTCGACCAAAGCTGGTTGAATCGACCGCACTGGGCACCATGGCTCGAGATCCTGGTCTTCGTGTTGCTTGGACTCCTGCTGATCGGGGCGACTCCGCGATGGGGGCCGCGGAACGCGGCGCTGTTGGCGGCAGGCACCGTGGCGCTTCCGCTTGCCGGAGGGATCGGCGCGTTCGCGTGGGGCCGGCTGGTGTTCGATGCCGCCGCACCGGTACTAGGCCTGCTGCTGCTATTCAGCGTGCTGCTTGTGCTGACCCTCGGGGAAGCAAGCCGGCAGAAGAAGAGGCTGGAGCAGGTCGTGCAGGCGCAGCGTGAGCAAGCGGCGTACATCGCCGGCGAGCTCGAGGCCGCCAAGCGCATCCAGATCGGATTTCTTCCGCGCGCCGAGCTCCTGCAGGACGAGCGCCGCATCGAGCTCGCGGCGACCATGGCTCCCGCGCGAGAGGTGGGCGGTGACTTTTACGACTTCTTCCTGCTGGGCGACGACCGGCTGTTTTTCCTGATCGGGGACGTGGCGGGCAAGGGCCTGTCGGCCAGCCTGTTCATGGCGGTCAGCAAGGCACTCTACAAGAGCGCCGCGCTGAAAAGCCGCGAGACTTCGATCGGCGCATTGATGCGGATCGCCAACGACGAGGTCTCCCGGGATAACCCGGAGATGTTTTTCGTCACGGCCTTCGCCGGCGCTCTCGATCTGGAATCGGGCGAGCTGACGTACTGCAACGCGGGGCACGACAACCCCTACCTGCTCAACCTCGCGCAGCGCTCATGGACCCGGCTGACCGAGGGTGCCGGGCCGCCCCTGTGCACCGTTGATCGATTTGCGTATCAAGACGGGCGTGCGCGCATGCAGCGTGGCGAGCTGCTGTGCCTCGTGACCGACGGCGTGCTCGACGCGCAAAACCCGGAGCGGGAGCGCTACGGCAGCCAACGGCTGCAAGCGGTCTTGGTCCGCCTGCGCGACGCCGAGGGCGCGGCGCGCGCGTTGGTGGATGCCCTGCGCGTGGATGTGCAGTCGTTCGCCGCCGGTGCCGAGCCTGCGGACGATGCCACGGTGCTGGGCCTGCGCTGGATCGGATCCGGTGCCAGCGGCTAGCCTGGGCGGGCGCACGGGCCAGTCCTCGCCCACCTCAACGCACGATGATTTCGACTCGGCGGTTGCGTGGTTCGGCCACGCCGTCGGCGGTCGGGACCGCCGGCGCGCGCTTCCCGCGCGAGATCGCATGGATGTCGCTTTGGGGAATGCCGAGACGGATCAGCGCTGAGCGAACGGTCTCGGCACGCTGCTGTCCGAGCGCGTCATTGAACGGGTCGCTGCCCACCAGGTCGGTATGCCCGACGACCAGCACGTCGGGAACGGGCCGAAGCGCGATCTCGGACAGGATTCTGTCGACGACCAGCCTGGATTCTTCGGTGAATTCGTCCTTTCCCTCGACGAAATACAGCGTAAAGCTGGCGGCACGGCTTGGCCGCGCCGCCAGCGCAGGCCCGAATTGCGACTCGACTTCCTGCGCGCTCGAGCGATAGGCGCGCGGACCGACCGGCGTCACCCGGGTCGCGGCGTAAGGCTCTTCGAGCAGGATTTCCCGGTCGCCTTGCTTCACCGTGACGGCCGTATGGCGGCCATCCTTCTCCGGCAACAGGACCACCGTACCGGTTGCGCACGCGCCGAGCAGCGTGCAGACCATGATCAGCGCGACACCAGCGCGCGACCGACGAAGACGATCAATCATTGACGCTGACGGCAAATTCGGTGCCTCGCACACCGAGTACCGCCGTGGGCGTTCGCACCGTCATTGCATCGGGCGATTCCTTCGCGATGCGGCCGGAGATGACCGCGAGCGTCCCCTTGTTCAGCGACGCGTCGAATCGTCCTCTGTTGGTCGTCGGATCGAAAGCGTAACGATCCAGCGAGAGCACGCTATTCGGGCCGGCCGACAACAGCGAGTCGTCGTCCATCGTGATTCCGACCGAACCGTCGGCACCGGTCTTGACGGTATCGGCTGTTTGCAGACGTGTGCCGACCGGCCCGGGCAAGACGCGTCCATCCCGTTCGACGGTGACCTGTCCCCTGGAAATCTTGATCTGGCCGATCTCTGCCGCGCTCGCGACCGTGGCAACGCAAAGAACCATGAGCGCGATCAGAACAAGATCGAGTTGCGGGAAGGCCGCTCGCATTTTCATTCCATCCCCACGACCGACATATCCGATGTTCGCATTTTGCATGCGTCACTCTCGCCCGCTGCCGGACGCTGCATCGATCACAAGACAAGTTTACACGATGGACTTCGCTGCATTCCATGACCGATCGATGAGCGGACGTTCCCGGCGCGCGTGGCCGCATTGCCCAAGACGGCGATCTTCGCGCGCTCTCCGGATGACGACGTCGCAGCAAGGCTGAGGGCGGATACTATCGAGGCTTGATCCGACCGATGGGGTGGCGTATGTTGGACTCACACTCGCGCGCGGCGGCGATCGAGCGTCCCGCGCAATCACAGGAGGCACGTCGATGAAAGCAGTCCTCGCGTGGTCCATGGTCGGGACTCTGATGCTGGGCGGGGCGGCCCTCGCCGCCGACCTGAAGGACGAAGTCAAGTTCGAGATGGGAAGCGCTGGCGCGCACGCGGACATGGCGCCGGGAACGTACGTCTGCGCGGCCGGACACTTCCACGTCAAGGGCACGGTGCAGAACCTCGCCGCGGAACCGGTCGGACCGGTCAAGGTTGCCGGAAAAGTTTTCGACGCCGAGGGCAAGGTGATCGGCACGGCGACTGCCACGACCCGGCGACCCTCGCTCAATCCCAATGACAAGGCCGACGTCGATCTCGAGTTCCTGACTGTTACGGGACCTCTGATCAAGCAAGTGAAGAATCAGGAGATCTCGGTGGTCGCGGTGTCGCCCAAGCCATAGCAAAACCGCTCCCTGGGGTGATGGCCCGGCGGCGTCCGCACGACTCGCAGCGCGGCGGTTACGACTTCTTGCCGTCCAGGAGTGTCTTGAGAGTCGCGAACGGCGAATGAGTGGCGCGACTGCAAGCGCCCTCGGTACGGGTGCCGCTGCTGGCCGCTTCCAACTGTCGCTGGTGCTCGTTGTCGTGGCAGTACAGACACAGCAGTTCCCAGTTGCTGCCGTCGGGTGGGTTGTTGTCGTGATCGTGGTCGCGGTGATGGACGGTCAGCTCGCGTAGGTTCACTCGGGTGAATTCGCGGCCGCAGCGACCGCAGATCCACGGATAGATCTTCAGCGCCTGTTCCCGATAGCCTTGTTCGCGCTCCTTGGCGGTACGACGCGCGTCCGCCAGAAGGCGGTCCAGCTTGCCCGGGTCGTTGGGTTTCATGGTGCGATGTTGCTCGTGTGCCCGGCCAGTTCGTTCGTCTTGGCGGCCATGATGAAATCGTTTTCGTGGAGACCTTTGATCTTCTTGGTCTGCCAGGATACCCTGGCCCAGCCCCATCCGAAGCTGATATCGGGATGATGGCCCTCGTGCTCGGCCAGCGCGCCGATCGCCGTGACCAGGTCCAGCGCTTCCTTGAAGTTCTTGAAGGCAAACGTCCGCTCGATGCGGTGGTTGTCGTCCATGAGTGCCCAGCCGGGCGCCTCCTCGAGATAGCTTTCGGCCTGGGTCTTCGACAGCGGCGGAACCCCGCCACGGCACGGCGTGCAGGTCTTGGATCGGAGATCGTCGTTCATCTCATGCCCTCCTGTGGAATATACGATGCTCCGGCGGTCGGGGAGTTCAGTCGGCATCATTGCATCCGGCTGGATTTCCGTTAACCTTGTCGCAAACGACCGAGCGATCCGTACGATGGGTCTGCTGCGAGATCGATACGAGGTGACGGGAGGAGGCGACATGGGCGTGTCGACAGCACTGATCATCATTTTCATTGCGATCGTGGCCGGGTTATTGGGTCTATGGGCCTATCGCCGCTCTGCAGCACGACCTGTTCTTCAGAATGGATCGAATGAAAGCGGACATCCCGTCGACGTCAAAACCAAGGCCAGGGGCCAGGTCGAACAATGGGGGGTGCGGATATCGGCGCCGGCCAAGGAGAAGGCCTGTCCGAAAGCGCGGGAGATGCTCGGAAAGGAATTTCCCATCGGCGAAAAGCCGCAATTGCCTCTGCCCGACTGCCCCTACCCGCACCAATGCGCATGCTACTACGTAAAATTGTTCGACCGTCGCAAAGCGGAGCGCCGCTCCGGTGAAGAGCGGCGGCAGGCTGGTCAGCGCTACGAATCGAACAGCCGCCGCTCCGGCAAGGACCGACGACAAAAAAAGAGCAATATCGACTGGAGCTAGGTTCCTTAGTCCCGACGCGCGGGTGCGGGCAGCTTGCAGTTGTGAGGGCTCGCCCCCATTTCGAGCAGCATGAGATTGCGCCTGTTTCGCAGCCCGATGTTTGTCATGCTCGTCCTCCTGCATGCCTACATCGGCATCCGGCTCCTTGTGCCGTTCGGCGCCGTCACCCAGGTCGCAGGAGTGGGTCTGCTTGCGGGTTGTCTGTGGCTATTGCCCCAGGGCTTCCGAATTCGGAAGGATCGCGGTCCGTGGGCCGTACTGCTTCCGTCGCTCGCCGTGGGTTTCTTCTCGTGGCTGCTGGTCCTCACCCTTTTTCGCGACGTGAGCCTGGTGGTGTCGGCCCTTGCGCTCTCGCCGCAAGGCTACGAGGCCTGGACTCGTATGTCGGCGATCGGCGTCATGGCGCTCACACCTGCGATCACCCAGGTGGGTTTTTTCATGGCGCGCCGCGTGGCTCCGGTGGTCGATGTGGACGTGCCGCTGGCCGATCTTCCGGAGCAACTTCAGGGCTTCACGATCGCCCAGATCAGCGATATCCATGTCGGGCCGACCATCAAGCGGAACTTCGTGGAAGCGATCGTCGCGCGGGTCAATCGCCTGGAAGCCGACATGGTTGCGATCACCGGCGACCTCGTCGATGGCAGTGTGCGCGACCTCGCGCAGCACACGGCACCGCTCGCAAGGCTCACGTCACGGCACGGAACGTACGTCGTCACGGGCAACCACGAGTACTACTCCGGGGTCCATGCCTGGATCGACGAGCTGCGGCGACTGGGCACGTGCGTGCTGCTGAACGAGCACGTCGTGCTCGACCACGATGGGGCAAAGCTGACGGTCGCAGGGGTGACGGACTACTCCGCGCAGCACTTCGACCCCTCGCATAAGAGCGACCCGCAGGGAGCGGTGGAGGGCGCGCCGCCCGATGCTCTCAAGCTGTTACTCGCTCATCAGCCGCGCTCCGCTTCTCTTGCCGCGAAGGCCGGCTATCACCTGCAGCTCTCGGGGCACACGCACGGCGGCCAGTTCTGGCCATGGAACCTTTTCGTGCGCTTGCAGCAGCCGTTCACTGCGGGTCTCAATCGCGTCGGCCGCATGTGGGTCTACATCAGTCGCGGGACGGGTTACTGGGGACCGCCTATGCGGTTCGGCGTGCCTTCGGAGATCACGCTGATTCGACTGATCAGGGCTTAGGCGGGCCGTTCGACCCGGTCCGCCCTACCGTCGACGGGCGGACCGTTTGCTCGGCCGACTCAGGTATCGCTCCTCGATGCGTCGCCGGAGCTCCTGTGCGTAGCGAATCTCCTCGCTCGACGCGGTCACGAACGGCGTGAACGCGGGGTCGGGACTCGGGGTCGTACTCGCTTTGAGGAGGCGCAGCATCCGGGATCCGGGTTTGAGCATGTCCATGGCTCAAATTCTCGGCCCCGAGCGACGCTTCCACTATCGGCGAGGTCCGGTTCCAAATGTCGGCGCCTTCCGGTTTCTGGAGTAGGACTTGGACAGGTAACGCGTAGGAGTCGTCCTACATTCGATCTTCGAGGCAGCATGCGACGTGTGGCAACAAGGAGAGCGACCCGCGTGGCGGTGACCATCGCGCGCGCTGGCGCGTTATTCCTCGCGGCCGTCGCCGTCGCCCTTTCGGAGGAAAAAGCCATGAGCCTGACCATCACGTCGACCGCGTTCGCCGCGAACGCGGCGATACCCTCGCTCTACACCTGCGAAGGGAAGGACGTCTCGCCGCCCCTGTCGTGGAGCGGCGCGCCGTCGGGCGCCAAGAGCTTCGCGCTCATCGTCGACGATCCGGACGCGCCGGATCCCGCAGCGCCCAAGATGACCTGGGTCCATTGGGTCCTCTACGATATCCCGACGACGACGGGCGCCTTGGCCGAAGCGGTCACTGCGGGCGCTTTGCCGACCGGTACCCGTGAAGGCCTCAACGATTGGGGCCGTACGGGGTACGGCGGGCCCTGCCCGCCGATCGGGCGCCATCGCTATTTCCACAAGCTCTACGCGCTCGATACCGTGTTGCCCGATCTCAAGCGCCCGAAGAAAGCGGAGCTGGAGAAGGCGATGCGCGGTCACATCGTGGCGGAAGCGGTTCTGATCGGCACGTACCAGAAAAGCCGCTAGCCAAGTTTCATTTCCGCTTCGCGAGGATCGCCTCGATCTCATCCATGATCGAGTTCATGCGCGCGACAAGCGCCTGGTAAGGCGCGGGCGTTGCGAGATCGACGCCGGCGGTCTTGACCAGCTCGTAAGGATAGTCCGACCCGCCGGCCCGCAACAGATCGAGATAGCGTTCGAGCGCGCCGGGCTCGCCTCGACCGACCTTTTGCGCGAACAGCGACGACGCTGCGATCGACGTTGCGTACTGATAGACGTAAAAGGCATTGTAGAAATGCGGAACGTATGACCACTCGACGCAGTAGAGATCGTCGATCGCCATCACGCCTTCCTTGACGCCGTGATAGCGCTTCAGGATGTCGCAGTAGGTCTTCGTCAACGCTTCTCCGCTGAGCGGCTCGCCGGCGTCGGCCCGTGCGTGCACCGCGCGCTCGAACTCGGCGAACATCGCCTGTCGGAAGAACGTGCCGCGCATCTGCTCCAGAGACGTCCCGAGATAGAACAGCCGCTCGTCGTCGGTCTTGGCCTCCTTGAGCATCCGCTGCAGCAGGAGCTCCTCGTTGAAGGTGGAAGCGATCTCGGCGATGAAGATGGGATAGTGGGCTGTCACAAATGGCTGCGCATGGCTCGCCAGATACGAGTGCATCGCATGGCCCCACTCGTGCGCAATCGTGGTCACCGAGTCGTAGTCGTCGTTGTAGTTCATCAGCACGTACGGATGGACGTCGTACGCGTAGTCGGCCATGTGCGCGCCGGATAGCTTGTGAGGACGCGGATACGTGTCCATCCAGCGGCTGTCGAAGCCGGTCCTCATCGTTTGCACGTAATCCTTGCCGAGCGGGGCCACTGCATCGAGCACGAGTTGCCGCCCGGTCGCCAACGGGAATCTGTAGTCGCCGTGCACGAGCGGAGGATAGATGTCGTAGTACTGCAACTGCGGGACGCCGAGCAGCTTCGCCCGCAGCCGGAAGTAGCGGTGGAGCGTCGGCAGATTGGCGTTGGTCTGGGCGATGAGCGTGTCGAAGACGGCGACCGGCACGTGGTTGTCGTCGAGCACACGCGTGATCGAATCCGGATACTGGCGCACCTTGCTGTACACGGCGTCCTGCTTCAGCTGCGAATAGAGGTTGACCCCGAGCGTGCGCTCGTAGGTCTTGTAGGTGGCGAAGAACGCGTCCATCACCCGCTTGCGCTCATCACGGTCGGCACCCGCCCGGTACTTGGTATAGGCCGAGTCGTCGAGGGTCACATCCTCGGACCCGACCCTCAGCTTCGGCCAGGGAATATCGGCGTTGGTGAGAATCGAATACGCCGAGGAACCTGCGTCATTCATCAGGCCGAAGCGCGCGACCAGCGCCTCGCCCTCGTCACTGAGCGTGTGCGGTGCCCTGCGGAGGATGCGATCGAGGGGGAATCGATAGATGGCGAGCCCGCGATCTTCGCTCAGGAACTGCGCGACGCGCTCCTTCCCGAGGTGCAGGACTTCGGGATCGACAAACGCCCCGGCTTCCTTGAGCTTGTTGCCCAGGATATCGGCGCGCTGGTCGAGCTCGAGGGAGGGCCCCGAGCCCGTGTCTTCCGCGAGCTGCTCTCCCGAAAACAGGCCAAGCCGATAGTAGCGCTTGGTCAGGTCCGCCTGCAGGTCGAGGCATTGCCTGAAGCGCGCGGCGCTGTCACCGAGATGCCCTTTGCACGCTGCGAATTCGGTGAGCTGCGCTTCGAGCTTCACCGCGTCCGCGTTCCAGGCTGCGAGCGATGGATAAACTTCCGCCAGGTTCCAGCGGTCGGCCGTGGTTTCGGCGAGCGCAGCGGCGGACCACGTCGTGATGACGATCAACCAGGCAAGACGAACCAGCATGTGACGCTCGCGGCAAGTTGCGGCGAGGACGAGATTCTACCCGGTCTGTATGGCAGCGCGATCGATCCGCTAGGAGGACTTGCTCCTCATCCGCTCGGAAAATTTGGCGAGATCGATCACCATCCGCTCGTGGGTGCCGACTCCGATTTCCTCGCCCCCGTCCCTCGCCCGGATCGTGAACTCGATCCGGCGCCCATCGACCCTGGTCACCTCGGCCTCGCCCGTGACGCGCCGACCCGCCGGGGTCGCCGCCAGGTGTCGGACGTCGACATGCGTGCCGAGCGCGCTCTCGCCGGCGCCGAGAAAGGGCTTGATGGCGTTCAGCGCCGCGTTCTCCATGACCATGATCATGACCGGTGTGGCCAGCACCGGAGGCAACGTCGCGTCCTTGAAGCGGTTGGCGAGGTGGTCCGGGGTGACGAGAAGATTGAAGGAGCCCTGGGCTCCGAGCGGTATCGACTGCATGGGATCGCCTTTGCGTACAGATGGGCCAACGGTTCCCACTATAATGCGCCCGAGCCCTTCGGGGTAACATCCGGTCGCCGTCCAGGGGAGACAAACGATGCAATTCGCACATTGGATGTGGCGCGCGCTTGCGCTCGTCGCGATCGCGCTGTTCGCCGCCACGGCCGCCGGATACGACGGAACCGTCGACAAGAAGACGTTCACGCTGCCGTCGTACACGACCGTTGGCGGCAAGACGATCAAGAACGTCCGCGTCGGCTACGAGACCTACGGCACGCTCAACGCCGCCGGAGACAACGCGATCTTCATCCCGCATTTCTTCACCGGAACCTCGCACGCCGCAGGTAAGTACGCCGCGTCTGACGTGGCGCCGGGCATCTGGGATGCGATCATCGGCAGCGGCAAGCCGATCGACACCGACAAGTATTTCGTCATCAGCGCGGACACGCTGGTCAATGTGGGCACCAAGGACCCGAAGGTCGTCACCACCGGGCCGGCGAGCGTCGATCCGGACACCGGCAAGCCCTATGGCATGACATTCCCCGTCGTGGCTTATCGCGACTCCGTGCGCGTGCACAAGGCCCTGGTGGATTCGCTCGGTGTCAAGAAGCTCCAGGCGGTCGCGGGCGCTTCGGGAGGATCGCTTCAGGCGATGGAATGGGGCGCGCTGTATCCGGATTTCGTCGCGCGCGTCATCCACGTCATCGGTCCCGGGTTCGACATCCACCCGTACGTGGTCGAGTGGCTCGACGTCTGGGTGATGCCGATTCGCATCGACCCGAAGTGGAACGGCGGCGACTACTACGGAAAGGACGAGCCTTCCGATGGCGTCGCCAGGGCGCTCGAGATCGTCACGATCAGCACCCGGCACTTCGGCTGGGCCGAGAAGACCTTCGGCTACAAGTGGGCGGACGCAGCGAAGAATCCGGGCGACGCGATCGGCAACGTCTATGCGATCGAGGACACGCTCTCCAAGGCCGGAGTCGCCCGCGCGAAAGCCATCGACGCCAATTCGATGATCTACATGGCCAAGGCGAACCAGCTCTACCGCTTGAGCGATGACGAAATCAAGGGAATGAAGGCGAAGCTGCTGCTCGTGCCGGCATCGTCGGACATGATCTTCCCGCCCGACCTCGCGAAACGGGCCGCCGAGCGCTATCGGGCGCAAGGCGGCGTCGCCGAAGTGTTCGTCATCGAAGGCGACGGCGGGCATCTCGACGGCTTGCTCGCGATTTCGAAAGCGGGCGACGCGATCCGGGCGTTCCTGGCCAAATGACGCATCCGTCCGAGAGCGCCGCGCCGCAGGCGCGAGCGCGATCGGAAAACGGATGCGTCATCCCGGCGCAGGCCGGGATCCAAGATAATACGTTGTCGCCGCAAGGCCGAACTTGCGGCCCCGGCCGCCGCCGGCGCGACAAACGTGGTCAGGTTTTCAGTCGGTAGCCGGTCTTGAAGATCCACGCCACCACGCCCAAGGCGGTCGCCATGAACACCACGGTCATGGCGAGACTGACCCCGAGGCTGACGTCGGCGATGCCGTAGAAGCTCCAGCGGAAGCCGCTGATCAGGTACACGACCGGGTTGAACAAGGTGACGGTCTGCCAGAAGGGCGGCAGCATATCGACCGAATAGAAGCTTCCGCCGAGGAACGTCAGCGGGGTAACGATCAGGAGCGGCACGAGTTGCAGCTTCTCGAAGCCATCGGCCCAGATGCCGATGATGAAACCGAGGAGACTGAAGGTCACCGAAGTGAGCACCAGGAACAGCACCATCCACAGCGGGTGGGCAATCTGCAGCGGCACGAACAGCCCCGCGGTCGCCAGGATGATGACGCCCAGGATGATCGACTTGGTCGCGGCGGCGCCGACATAGCTCACCACGATCTCGAGATAGGAGACTGGCGCGGAGAGAAGCTCGTAGATGGTGCCGACGAACCGCGGGAAATAGATGCCGAACGACGCGTTGGCGATGCTCTGCGTCAGCAGCGACAACATGATCAGCCCGGGGACGATGAACGCGCCGTAGCTGATTCCCTCGACGTGCTGGATGCGCGAGCCGATCGCAGCGCCGAAGACGACGAAGTACAGCGAGGTCGAAATCACCGGCGAGATGATGCTCTGCATCAGGGTGCGCCGGGTACGCGCCATCTCGAAGGCGTAGATCGCGCGGACCGCGTGCAGATTCATTGCTCCTCCCGAACCAGGCTGACGAAGATGTCTTCGAGCGAGCTCTGCGTCGTCTGCAGGTCCTTGAAGCGCACGCCGGCGTCATCGAGGCGCTTCAGCAGCGCAGCGATGCCCGCCCGATCACCGTCTTTGGTGTCGTAGGTGTAGATCAACTCGCTCCGGTCGTGCGACAGCTCCAGGCGGTGCTCGGCAAGCTCCGTGGGAACGCGCTCCAGCGGATGCTGAAGGTGCAGCGTCAGCTGCTTCTTGCCGAGCTTGCGCATGAGCTCGGTCTTGTCTTCGACGAGGATGAGCTCGCCTTTGTTGATGACACCTACCCGATCGGCCATCTCCTCTGCCTCGTCGATGTAATGTGTGGTCAGGATGATGGTCACGCCCTGCGCCTGGAGCGCGCGCACCAGCGCCCACATGTCGCGCCTCAGCTCGACGTCGACACCGGCGGTCGGCTCGTCGAGAAAGAGGATCTGTGGCTCGTGCGACAGCGCCTTGGCGATGAGGAGCCGCCGCTTCATGCCGCCCGAAAGCGTCATGACCTTGCTGTCTTTCCTGTCCCACAGCGACAAATCCCTGAGAACTTTTTCGATGTGGGCCGGATTGGGGGCCTTGCCGAACAGCCCGCGGCTGAAAGACACGGTTCCCCATACCGATTCGAAAGCATCGGTGGTCAATTCCTGCGGCACGAGGCCGATCATCGAGCGCGCGGCGCGGTAATCGGCAACGATGTCGTGACCGTTGACGAGAACGCTGCCTTCGGACCGATTGACGATCCCGCAAACGATGCTGATCAGTGTCGTTTTTCCCGCGCCATTCGGACCCAGCAACGCGAAGATCTCGCCGCGTCGAATGTCGAGGTTGACGCGCTTGAGCGCCTGGAAGCCGGAGGCATAGGTCTTGGAGAGATTCGATATGGAGATGATGGGCTGCATGGGCGCGACGATAACAGAAGGCGGAGGTTCACGAATTGGTGATCCAGGAGAATTGGACAACACGGATCCACGAATTGCGCCGCTGCACCTGGAAGGGTTGGACAGCCCGTCGGGGCATGACTCAGCGGCTCATGGATTCGCCCGAGCCTCCGCCGGTTTTTAGCGACTTCTGGATCTTCGACCCGCCAGGCGATCGACGAGTAAGTGTACCGCCCGTGCAGCTCATGGCACGGGTCTTGCGGAAGCCCCCAGCGAAGCCCGCAGAAATGACCCTGGGGCGGCAATGCGCCGCTGCCGGGACATTTCTGCCCTTACTGGGCCGGGAATCGCTCCCGGCGGAGCGCAGCATTCGTTGGGAGAAAAGACTCATGGGCACCGTCAAGACCGATGTGTTCCGTCGCACCGAGACTCCGCTCTCCGAGGCCGAGGAGCGCGCACGCGCGCTCGAGCAGGTGCTCGCGCAGATCGGCGAAGCCGTCATCGTCAAGGACATGGACGCGGTGGTCACCTACTGGAATCGCGAAGCGATGTCGCTTTACGGCTATACCCCCGAGGAAGCCATCGGACAACCGCTGCGGAAGCTGCACGCCGCAAGTCTCTCGGAGGCCGATTACGCACGCGTTCTGCAGCGCATCCGCGCCGGAGAGCCAACCTCGTCCACGAC
>VBCL01000223.1:0-4571 GCA_005888865.1 Betaproteobacteria bacterium
TTTTCGGCGCGATCGACGACCCGGAGGTCCACGCTGTGCCGCTGCGCAAGCTTCTCTATCGCGTTGCGCTGCCGGCCGATTGGGAGCTGGACAAACGCGGCACAGAATGGAGCGCCATCGCGGCCCGGCCATGGATCCTCGCGCCGGAAACAAGCTCCCATCGCGAGCTGGTCACGGCGCTGTTCGCGGCGCGCGGTCTGTCGCCGACGCAGGTGATCGAAGCCGACAGCGAATCGGTGATCCTGAACCTGATCGAATCCGGCGTCGGCGCGAGCATCGCCCGCGACGAGCTGGCGCTGGTGTCGGCGCAGGAAGGGAGAATCACGATCTGGCCTGATGCCGAGCTCGCCACCACGCTCTGGTTCATCCACTCCGCGCAGCGCGCTGACGATCCGCTGCTGATCGCCACGCGCGCGGTGCTGCGCGAGGTCTGGTCCGAAGAGGAAGCGGCGACGCACTCCAGCTGATCGTCGCGGTTGCCCGTCGGATCGCGTTCAGTGTACTGTCCAGACGACCCCGTCCGGCGAGGTCACGATCGTGCCTGCAGCGCCGACCGCGACGAAAAGCGTTCCTGACCACGCGACGCTGGCGAGATCGATCGCGGTTTTCGACTGGACGACGCCCCAGTTGTTGCCGTTGGCCGACGTCAGAATGCGGCCGCCTGTGCCCACGGCAATGAACGCGATGTCCGCGGCGGTCACACCTTCCAGCGATGCGCTCGTGCCGGAGGTCCGGGGCGTCCAAGTGTTGCCGTCGCTGGACGTGAGAATGGTCCCGTTGGCGCCGACGACCGTCACCTTGCCGTTCGAAGCCGCGGCGATTGCGGCGAGTTTCGCTGCGGTCCCCGAAACGCGCAACGTCGGCAGCCCGGTCGTCAGTGCGGTCAGGATCGTTCCGTCGTCGCCGACGAACACGAACTTCGTGCCGGACCATGCGACGGCGTTGAGATTCTCGGTGGTCTTGGAGACTCGCGACGTCCAGGCGATGCCATCGGGCGAGACAAGAAGCGCGCCGCCGTCGCCCACCGCCATGAATTGCGTATCGGACGAGGCCACGGCGTTCAGTGAGCCGGTCACAAACGACGCCTGCGCGGTCCAGCGGTAACCGTCGGGAGAGGTGACGATCGTACCTCCGGCACCGACCGCGACGAGCTCGCTGCCCGACCACGTTATGCCTCGCAGGGTCGGCGTGCCGGAGCTTCGGACGCTCCATTGCGCACCGTCTCGCGAAGTCAGGATCAGCCCCACGCCGTTGGGGCCGCCCGCGACGGCGACGAACAGCGTCCCCGTCCAGACGATGCCGTTCAGGCTGACCGAGCTCAAGTCGACAGGAAGCGTCGACGGGGCACACATCGCCACAGCGTCGGTCCCATATCCCTCGGGAACATATCCCCGCGCGACCAGCGCTGCCTTGGTAGCCGCATCGGTCGTGTAACGATGATTGGAATCGGCCCGTTGGTTCCATAGCCGGTACACCGGAATCGTCGCGAGCGGGCACGCGCCGCTCGACAGGTTGGGCAGCGCGATGAAGAAAGCGCTCGGTGTCTCGTAGATGTATCCGGAATAAAGAGGATTGAACTGCTTCAGCTGGAGCAGCGCGGCGCACTCCGCCATCGACGCCGACAGGAAATGCGAGTCGCCATTCTCGGGCGGAATGTAGAAGCGGCACACCGGCTGTGCACCGGGACCTCCCGATTCCAGCGTCGCGTACGCCCCGAAGCTCTGCCCGGTTCGGGCCCAGCCGGGGAAGCGCTGCAAATCGAGCGCGTCGATCTCCGATTGCAATGCGGTCACGAAATAGTGATCGCGCGCAGCGTCGTAATATTCGATCACGGTGACCGGGAGAGGCGGAATGAACGCGCTCGCTCCGGCGAAATTGGTGGCGACGTTGGGTATCGGCATCCCCGTGCGGTCAATGCCGCGGACTCCGTCGATGGGCAACGACGCGTACGTCACCTGATCGACGCCCACTAAGCTGAGCGTCGCACTGTCGGTCGCGAGGAAGCGGTCCGGAAAGACGTAGTCCGGGACGATGATCCCGAGCGCGGCAAGTCCCTGCGAGGCGATCAGGACGCGGCGGTCGGCGGTCGCGCTGCTCGGAAGGTCATTGAGGAACGTAAAGACCTTGGTGAATCCGGCGTGGTTGACCGCGAGTCCCCCGCCGGACAGCGCCTGCTGGCCGTTCAAGCCCGCGGTCTCGTGCAAGACGACGTACTGCACCGTGCCGTCGGCGTTCGAATAGATCGTCTCGATCTGAAACGTCGCCGCCGCGGTCCATGCCGTCGTCGCCGACAGGCCGAGCGCAAGCGCCGCGAATACACGCAGCAGAATACTCATATGTTCTCCCTGACTTGCCGTCGCGCGGGTTTTTGTCGCGCTCGCGTTGTTCTATCTTGCCGGTACCATGACCAACCGATCGTTACCCGATTCCGCGCCCCACACTTCGCCTGCGCGACCGAGCATCTGTCGCACATCGGCACCGCGCTTGTCCGAAGCAAAACTCTCGAATTTCTCGGTGACCGGATCGAACTTGACGATCGCGTTGGTCGACCAGTCCGTCAACCAGACCTTGTCCTGATCGTCGACCCACACGGCATAGGCGTGGCCGGTACCGGGAAGCTTCCATTCGCGCCAGGACCTGCTCGCCGGATCGTACATACCGACCTGTCCCGTGTTCCAGTAGCTCACCCAGATGCGGCCGCGCGAATCGGACCAGACGCGGCGCGCACCCTGTCCCTTGGTGGGCGGCTCGATCACCGTCGCGACGCCGGTTTCGACGTCGACGTGAGCAATGTGATTGCCGGCGAGCGACGCGTAATACACGTCGCCCGAGGGCGTGGCGGTGATGCCATACGGTCCGCTGCCGCGTGGCGCGTTCCATACCTTCATGTCCGAAGTCGCAGGATCGAGCCGCCCGTAATAGCCGCTCTGCCCGGTAAACCAGACGCGGCCCTTCTTGTCGAAAGTGAGCGTGTTGAGGTTGGCCGAGCTCGCGTCCGCGGGCAGCGGCCAGACCTTCACCGCACGGGTCTTCGGATCGACCCGTACGATCGCGTTTTGTCCGCCGTCGGTAATCCATGGCGCGCCATCGGGTCCGACCACCACGCCATGCGGCGCCGAGCGCGCTCCCAATCCAATCTCCTCGAATTTACCGGTCTTCGGATCGAGGATGCCGAGCTTGCCGGTCATCTGTGCCGTGTAGTACACCGGCGATGCCGCCCCCGGTGCAGCCGCGACGTCGTGAGGATGCGAGCCGCGCGAAACGTCAAAATAGGCCGGCGCCGCTGCGTCGCAGTTGATCGATGCCGCCGCGGCAGAGAATGCGAATGCGAGCAGCCCGAAAGTCAGTTTCCTGATGGGCGCCATCGTGCCTCCTTGCCCTCCGGACGGAAAGATGCAGGCATAAGCTTCAGTATAGTCTATGCGTCCGATACGATACGATTCAAGGTCTCATTGAGCACTACAGGACGAGGCGCGCGTGCCCAGGTGCAGCGCAGCACGCGCGGCCACATCAGCTTGGACGTTGCATTCCCGTGGACGAACCTTCCAAGGCGGACATGACGCCTGCGCCGCCCGGTCCCGACGCGTTGCGTGCCGCGTTCCGGCGCGTCTTTCCTGGCGTGATGTTCGCGATGTTCCTCGCGAGCGTCGACCAGACGATCCTGGCGAGCGCGTTGCCGGCGATCTTCGCTTCGCTCGGAGGTTTCGCCGATCTGTCGTGGGTGGTCGTCGCGTATCTGCTCGCCGCGACCGTCGCGGCGCCTCTGTACGGCCACATCGGCGATCGCTTCGGACGACGGCGGACGCTGCTCACAGCGCTCGCCGTGTTCACGGTCGCGTCGCTTGGGTGTGCGCTCGCGACCTCGCTGCCCACGCTGGTGCTGGCGCGTGCGGCCCAGGGCCTCGGCGGCGGCGGGCTGATGACGCTATCGCAGGCGCTGATCAGCGAGAACGTGCCGCCGCGACAGCGGGCGCAGTTCCAGGGCTACTTCGCGGGCGTGTTCGGAGTCTCGAGCACGCTGGGTCCGTTGCTCGGCGCGCTGCTGACCGAGCATCTGACGTGGCGGGCCGTATTCTTCATCAACCTTCCGCTCGGCGTTGTCGCCGCCGTTCTGGCGCTGCGGATTCCTTTGTATCCGCCGCCGGAACGCACGCGTTTCCGGCCCGATGTCGCCGGAACGCTCCTGTTGGCCACCGGAACGGTGTCTCTGCTTTTCGCGCTTTCTTCAGCCGGAAATCGCTTCGGTTGGAGCGACTGGCGTCTTTATGCGGTGCTGGCGTTCGCGCTCGCCTGTCTCGCCGTCCTGTCGCGATGGGAATTGCGGACGCACGATCCGGTCATTCCCGTGAAACTTCTCGCCTCGCCGGTGATCTGGCGATCGAATATCGTCGTCGCGTGCTTCGGCGCGGCGCTTTTCGGATCGGTTCTCTATCTGCCGCTGTACCTGCAACTCGGGCGCGGCTTCGGCATCGGTGCGTCCGGCCTGCTGCTTCTCCCGATCACCCTTTCGCTCGCGGCGTCCTCGGCGCTGACCGGCAGGCGCATCTCTCGCACGGGCCATCTGACCGCGT
>VBCL01000223.1:4646-6940 GCA_005888865.1 Betaproteobacteria bacterium
TCGCGCTCACGGTGCTGGCGGGCGCGGGTCTGGGCACGACGATGCCGCCCACGCAGATCATCGTGCAGAGCGCAGCCGGGAACGCGTCTCTGGGCGCCGCGGTCGCTTCGGTGTCGGTATCGCGCTCGATCGGCGGCGCACTGGGCGTGGCGCTCGTCGGCGCGGTGCTCTACCTCTTCCTCGGCCGCGAAGATGCACTCCTCGCTTCGGTGCTGCCTCGGATCGCAGAGTCGGGCGGAACGTTTCTCGAGACCCTGCCCCAGGCGCAGCGAAGCGCGATCGTGGCGCATCTCGACCAGGCTTTCCGGATCGTCTTCCTCGTGCTCGGGGCGTTTACGCTGATCGGCACCTACGCAGCGTACAAAGTGCCGGCACAACGGTTGTAGCGGCGCGAGCAGCGAGAGGGGAACCCGCGCGCGAAGCGCGTGGGGGTCGAGCGTCCGCGAGTCGCCGCTGGCGGCCGACACGCAACGCGCCCCCTGAGCTCCCGCCCGTAAAGGAGGCCGCGGTTGAGCTGCTGCTCAGACCACGAAGATCCAGTACACCAGTCCCGCGATCAGCGCGTATTTCACGGCGCGGAACGCCGTCCGATTCTTGCGCTTCAACCGCGTGAGCACATCGCCGCCGCGCCCGAGAAGCGCGTAGATGCGATTGGCCGCGCCCACGTGCTCGTTCTCCACGTTCTGGCTCGCGGAAGCGCGGATGATGTTGCGGGAGACCCAGCGGTTGACCGCCGTCATCCAGCGCGTTTTCAGCGGACGCTCGACGTCGCAGAACAGGATGATACGCGTGACGTCGGTCTTGTTCTCGGCGGAATGGATGAACGTCTCGTCGACCATGAATAGGGCTCGCCGTCGATGAAGATCCGGCAATCGTCGGAGTCGGGGCAGACCAGCCCCAGGTGATAGCGCAGCGATCCGGCAAACGGATCGCGATGTCGGTTGAGCTTTCCACCCGGCGGCAAGAGCGCGAACATCGCACCGTTCACCGTAGGCAGCGATTCGAGCAGCGCGACCGTCTTCGGACACAGCGCCTGCGCCGAAGGCAGCGCATGGCCATACCACGTCAGATAGAAGCGCTTCCAGCCTTCCTTGAAGAAGGAGTTGAAGCCCATATCGTTGTGGCCGGTCGCCGCGCGAATCTTTCCTTCGCCCATGAGTCCGAGCGCCTCGTCGCGTATGACCTGCCAGTTCTCGCGGAGCTTCGCGAGTTCGGGCAGCTTCTGCACGTCGATGAACGGCTTCGAGGGCACCGCCGAGAACAGATACATCAGCGTGTTGTACGGCGCCATGATCGTCGAATGATCCTTGAGTTGGCGCACGAACGTGTGCCTCACGCGGCCGCGCAGATGCACGTACAGCGCGGAGGCAACGAAGAGATAAACGACGATGAACTTGGGCGCCAGGAGCGTCCAGAACACCTGCGGCACCGATAACTCCTTTGCGATCGCCGCCTTACGCCGGCGGGCCGAGTGCAATTATACTGCGCCAGCTCGACGCCGCGCCTCGCTCGCTTGGGCGTTGCCCCGCCTTGTCCACTTCGTTCACCAATTCCACCGCGCTCCTCGCGCATCGCTCGTTCGTCCGCTTCTGGATCGCGCGACTGACCGGCGGGTTCGCCAACCAGATGCAGGCGGTCGCCGTCGGCTGGCAGGTGTACGCGCTCACCGATAGCGCGCTCGATCTGGGGCTGGTCGGTCTCGCGCAATTCCTTCCATCGGTCGTGTTGCTCCTGGTCGTCGGTCACGTCGCCGACCGCTACGATCGCCGCCGCGTCGTCGGGCTGTGCCAGCTCATCGAGGCCGGCGCCGCCGTGACGCTTGCGGTCTTGAGCATTCGCGGCACGATCACCGAGTATTCGATCTTCGCGCTGGTCGCGGTGATCGGCTCGGCGCGCGCGTTTACGCAACCGACGCAGCAGACGCTGCTGCCGTCGCTGGTGCCGCCCGCGCTATTGCCGCGGGCGGTGGCGGCGAGTGCGACCGCGGGCCAGACCGCGATCGTCCTGGGCCCCGCGCTTGGCGGCTTTCTCTATGTCGCCGGTCCGGGTGTCGTCTACGGACTCGGTGCGGGGCTGCTCCTGACCGCGAGCGCGCTCAACGCCACCTTGCACGTCGAGCGGCGGCAGGCTCAACGCGGGCCACCGACGCCTTCGACGCTGTTTGCAGGCATCACGTACATTCGCCGCACGCGCGCGCTGCTCGGCGCCATCTCGCTCGATCTCTTCGCCGTGCTGCTCGGCGGGGCGACCGCGCTGCTGCCGATCTATGCGCGCGACATCCTGGTCACGGGGCC
>VBCL01000223.1:6948-13570 GCA_005888865.1 Betaproteobacteria bacterium
CGTTCAGCGCCCGCGGTGGGCGCGCTCTCGATGGCGGTGTGGCTCGCCCACCACCCGCTCGAACGGCGCGCGGGGCGCAAGATGTTCGCCGCCGTCGCGCTGTTCGGCGTGGCCACTATTGTTTTCGGTGTCTCGCGCTCGTTCGCGTTGTCGCTCGCCGCGCTGGCCGTCCTCGGGGCGTCGGACATGATCAGCATCGTCGTGCGACAGTCGCTGGTGCAGCTGCGCACGCCCGACGCGATGCGCGGCCGAGTGTCCGCCGTCAACTCGATGTTTATCGGCGCATCGAACCAGCTCGGCGAATTCGAGTCCGGCGTCACCGCCGCATGGTTCGGTGCCATTCCCGCGGTCATCATCGGCGGGGTCGGCACGCTCCTCATCGTCGTGCTCTGGATGCGCTGGTTCCGGGAGCTCGCCGATGTCGATTCGCTGGCGAGCGAGCGGGAGCGCTAAGGCGCGGGTGAAGCTGCGGCAGCGCTAAGGCGCGGGCGAAGCTGCGGCAGCGTGACCGTCTCGCGCCCGGGCGCCGCATGCGCCCGCCTACGGGTACCCGGCGCTTGCTTCGGGAGTCAACCCACGACTCCCTCGCCGCGCCACCCGTAACGGCGGGCGCGGCGCACGGGCGCTCGCCGGACATCCGCCGCCGCAAGACGCGGTGACTAGGCGCGTGTTGCAAGCTGCGCTGGGCCGTAGGGGTGAGGCGCGCTGTGACGCAGTCGTCGTAAGCGGGTGGCTTCGCTGGCGAACGAGCGGGAGGCTCGATCGCTTCGACGACGCGCCGATACGCTCGGGCAACAACACGCATTCCAAGCTGCGTTAGACCTCGGGAGTGAAGCGCGCTGTGACGCAGTCGTCGTAAGTGGGTGGCTCGTGCGCGGCGACTCGTGGGTTGAGTCGCCGCCGCGAGCCGGGTACCCGCTCGACGACGTGGTTTGCGTCACCGCGCGTCGGAACCCCGAGGCCCAACGCAAAGGTCCGCACCGGTGCTGCAGAGCCTTCCTCAAGTTTCGCCGTCGGGGAAATCGCTACAGCGCCTTCCTCAAGGCCTCGCCATCAGGGCTGCCGAGCCCCGTGCACGGATCCCAGCCGGCTTTCGCCTTGTACGCACCGTTGTCGCCCTGCACGATGTCGAGAAATCCCTTGCCCGCCCCGAGCGCGTAGAGCTTGGGGTGGAGGAACCCGAGCCGCGCGCCTTTCGCCTGATTGAGCCGCGCGACGAGCCCGGCCCACAACGGTGCGACCGCGCTCGTTCCGCCGACGACGCTGGACACGCCGTCGACCAGGATCCTGTAACCGGTCGCGCTGTCGCCGTTGCCGGCGACGTCGGGGACGCCGCGTCCGGCCTTGCCGCCGGGATTCGCCGATTTCGGAACGCCGGCGCTCTTCTGATAGTCCGGCAGCTTGAAGATCTCGCTCACGCCGCCGCCGGTCGCCCAGCCATCGTGCGTGTTCCACACCGTCTCAGCGGCGATCGCGCCGTTCCTCGCTTCGAGGCGCGTGCCGCCGCACGCGAGCACGTGCGGGCTCGACGCAGGAAAGTCGACGTTGGTTCGGGTGCCCGGCGGATCGGTGTCGCTGGAGCCATGATCGCCGGCCGAGGCGCAGATCGTGATGCCCAGCGCGGCCGCATCGATGCAGGCGGCGTCGTAATCCTTGAGCGACTGCAGCGTCGAATCCTTCTCTCGCGAACCCCAGCTGATCGACACGATCGACGGCCGGCGAAGGTTGTCGTGGATGGCAGCGTAGAGCGCGTTGATGAAACCGTCGTCGGTGTTCGGCGCGAAATACACGACGAGCTGGGCGCCCGGAGCGACCGCGCCTGCAACCTCGATGTCGAGCACGACTTCTCCGTCGGCGCTGTCGGGTTTTCCGGTTGGCGCGTTGTGGGCGCCGCCGACCGACACGGCGACGAGGCTCGGCGGCTTGATTCCGAGCTTCGCGAAATATCGGTTCAGATCGGCGGCGCGATACCCACCGCCAAACTCGAGGATCGCGATCGTCTGTCCCTTGCCGTCGAAGCCCTTCGGAAAGTTGTACAACGCGGTCACTTCGAGCGGCGTGAACGCCTTGGCCGTCGCATGCGGCGCAAACTTTCCTCCAGCGGGACGCTCAAGAATGCGGAAATGCGGGCGGACGTGCGGCCGATCGTCGAGCCCGAACACGCGAGCCCGGCGGGGATCGTGAGCTCGCCGCTGCGGATGCGAAACGACTTCCGTCGCACGACATAGCGCTGGAGCTTGGTGCCGAACGCCTTCTGCATCGCCTCCACCGTGCCGGAAAGGTCGACCGCGCGCTGGGCGAGGCTCACCCGCGGCACGTCGAAACCATACTCGTGCGCGAAAGCCTCGACCCGCGCCACGTCATCGGGATCGGCGCCGTGGCGCTTGCGGAATTCGTCGTAGTCGAGCCGCCTGAATGCGCGCGTGTCGTCGGGCGAGGGCAAGGGCGACTTGCGGCGCAATCGCAGCGTCACCGTGAGCTGCTCGTCCTTGCGTACAGGGCCGACGTACCGGCCTTGCGTGAACGGCGCCTTACTGCTGCCCTCGAGCGCAACGCGGCGCGACTTCGTTGATCGTGTGGCCATGCAGTCCCCTTCCCGATCTTCGCCGCAGTAGACAAGAACGAAGCGCGAAATGCAACCGGCTGCCGACGTCGAAAAAGCGAGGGCTGCACCGGCCAGCAATGTGCTGGTCGGGCAGCCCTGTGAGAATGGGAGCGAAGTCTACGAAGCCCGACGTCCGGCTGCGGATCGCGCCGCTTTCAGTCTCTATTCAGTCCCAATGCCCGTCTTCGAAATGCCAGCGCTCACCGCGCCGCTCCCAGCGATGCGGCACCCAGTGATGCCCTTCCCGTTCTCGAATCCAGTGACCTCTTACCCAGACGTGATGCCCGTGGTCCCAACGATGGTAGCCCGGTGCCCATACATAGCCGTGCCGCGGCGCGGGCACGACTTCCACCCGATCGGGCGGCGGTGCGACTTCGATGTCGACGTCGTAACGTGCCGCTTGACCGGCCACGGGGATCGCCGTCGCACCGATCGCGAGCAGCGCACCGATGATCGTTCTGCGAATGTCCATGGTAGCTCCTCGAAAATTGTCAACGCGCCTGGCGTCGTCGAGAGGCGACACCCCTCGCTCGACGGGTCGCGGGCGCTGTAGCCAGTGGACTGGACGGCGACTCGGTGCGTTCGCCACGCGGCAGTTTCGTGAAAAAGAAAAGGACGATGTCCTATAGCTGTGTCGGTTCCTGTCCGACGATTCGAGTCGCTTCGCGATCCGCGCCGGTCGCCGCCGCTTTCGGTGCATCCCAAGTGCCGGCCCGCTCCGGGCTCGTGCCGTACAATGAGGCCGCAAGCCCGACCATCCATGACCATAGCATCGGCAACCTTGGCTGAGCTCAAGCGTTGCGCGCGGGATGCAGCGACCCGCGCGTACGCACCGTATAGCCGCTTCCCGGTGGGCGCCGCGGTGCTCGCCGCCGACGGCACGATCCACGCCGGCGCCAATGTCGAGAACGCGTCCTACGGCCTGTCGATCTGCGCCGAGCGCGCAGCGATCTTTCACGCAGTCGCGCAAGGCATTCGCCAGATCGCGGCCATCGTCGTCTACACGCCAACGCCTGCCGCGACGACGCCCTGTGGTGCCTGCCGCCAGGTGATTCACGAGTTCGGTTCCGGCGCGTTGGTGGTTTGTTGCACCGACAATGAGCAGGCCGAACGCCATTACGCGATCGCCGAGCTGTTGCCCGTCGCCTTCTCGACGGACGCGCTCGCCGGACGCCGCTGACGTGAGCACCTCGGTGTCGTTCGCCAGGGAACGCTTGGACACGCCGACGAGCAACGCCGCGCTGATGCGGAAATACGACGCGGTCGCCTACGCCGCGAAGTCGAATGCGCTCTCGCATCCGGACCACATGGCGGTCGTGGCGACGCTGTTCGGGCTCGATCCGGCGGATGTCGCCACCTGCCGCGTCCTCGAGCTCGGCTGCAGCGATGGCGCCAACCTGCTGCCGATGGCGGCGAGCCTGCCGGACGCATCGTTCGTCGGTTGCGACCTTTCGCCGCGCGCGATCGCCGCCGCGCAAAGCGCCGTGGCCGAGCTCGGGCTTTCCAATGTCACTTTGTTCGAAGGCGACCTCAGCGCAATGCCCGAGACGCTCGGCGACTTCGACTACATGATCGCGCACGGCGTCTACTCCTGGGTCCCGGCAACCGTGCGCGACGCGCTGTTCGCGCTTGCCCGACGGCGCCTGAAGCGCAACGGCATTCTGTTCGTGAGCTACAACGTCTACCCGGGATGTCACGTGCGCAAAGCCGTGTGGGAGAGCCTGCATCTTCACGTCGAGCGCATCGAGGGCGCGTCGGCGCGACTCGATGCCGCGCGAGCGTTTGCCGCGGCTCTGGCCGAGCCAGGAACGACGCAGAATCCGATCGATGCGCTGCCCCGACACGAGTTCAGGCAGGTCACGCAGATCACCGACAGCGCGCTTTACCACGACGATCTCGCGGAGCCCAACGATCCGGTGTATTTCCACGAATTCGCCGCGCACGCAGCGCGTTACGATCTCCGCTTTGTCGCCGAGGCGAAGCTCTCGATGACCGCTGCGGATACGTCGCCGGCGATGCAACGCTTTCTCGCCGGATGCGACCGGCTCGAGCGCGAGCAATTGCTCGACCTCGCACAGCTTCGCCGCTTTCGGCAAAGCCTCCTTAGCCGTGGGGAGTCGGCAACCGGATTCGCGATCGCGCCCGAGCGTGTGGCGCTCATGCGGATCGGCGCGTCGGTCCCGCTGCTGCGCGCGGCGGCCGAGGGCAAACCGCTCATGGACCCGGGAGCACCGGGCGCACCCGCAGGCGACGAAGCGAAGGCGCTGCAGAGTCTCTTCGCGTGGATGATCGCCATCGCGCCGGAAACCCTGCCGATATCCGAAATCACGCAGCGGCTGGCTTGGTCTGCCGACACGCCGCGCTCACTCGAAGCGATCCTGACCGACGCCTGCGTGCGTGGCTCGTTGCGGGCGACGTTGCGCCCGCCTGCACTCGTCGCACTCGCAGGCGATCGCCCGAAGGCGAGTGCGTTCGCGCGCTGGCAGGCCGGACGCGGGACTGCGGTCACCAATCTTCAGCATGAGACGATGCAGCTCCGCGACGAGAATGCATTGCGTCTGCTCGCGCTCCTGGACGGCAGCCGTACGCGCGGCGAGCTCACTACCGTGATGGCGGACGCGTTGCCCGGGTGGGAGCAGCCTCGAGTGGCGCAGCGCGTCGACGAATATCTCGCGCAATTCGGCAAGCTCGCGCTGCTCGTGTCCTGAATCATCACCGCCGCTCCGTGCCAACGGACGCGGCCAATTCCCAGAGGAGCAATGCACCCATGAGCACACACAACAAGACCGCCGTCGTTACAGGCGCTGGCACCGGCATCGGCAAGGCCGCCGCGACGGCGCTGTTGGCCGAGGGTTATCGCGTCGCGTTCGCGGGGCGGCGCAAGGAGCCGCTCGAGCGGGCCATCGCCGAGGCCGGCGCATCGGCCAAGAACGCGATCGCCGTTCCTACGGACGTGAGCGACCCGGCGTCGGTGCGCGCTCTGTTCGCGCGCATCAAGGAGGCGTTCGGGCGGCTTGACGTGCTGTTCAACAACGCCGGCGTCGGCGCGCCCGGCGTCAACCTCGAGGATCTCTCATTCGAGCAGTGGAAGACCGTCGTCGACATCAACCTGACGGGCGCGTTCCTGTGCGTGCAGGAGGCGTTCAAGCTGATGAAGAGCCAGGATCCGCGCGGGGGCAGGATCATCAACAACGGATCGATCTCAGCGCACGCTCCTCGGCCCAATTCCGCGCCGTACACCGCGACCAAGCACGCCATCACCGGCCTCACCAAGTCGGCTTCGCTCGACGGGCGCAAGTACGACATCGCCTGCGGACAGATCGACATCGGCAATGCCGCCACCGACCTCGCGGCGCGGATGGCGAAAGGCGTTCCGCAGGCCAATGGCACGATCGCCGTCGAGCCGTTGATGGATGTGCACCACGTGGCGAGCGCCGTGTGCTACATGGCGAGCTTGCCGCTGGACGTAAACGTCCAGTTCCTCACCGTGATGGCGACCAAGATGCCGTTTGTCGGGCGCGGCTAGTGGCCGACGCGCTGCGACGCGAGCGAGGGTCCGCGGAAGCGAGTGGGGTATCGAGCACCCGCGGGCCCCGCGAGCGGCTGACGCGCTGCGACCTACCCGCGTGTCTACTGACCGTGCTCCGTCGGCCGGCCTATAGAACACTGGGGGACCAAGCCCCAGGAGTTCCCGCAGTATTGCTGGCGCAGCCGCTCCTCGCATCCGGGCCGGCTGAACAGGTCCTCGCGCGCGCAACGCGAGAGCCCTTCGTTCATGGCCTGCCAGGGATCGCGAGGTGCTTCGATCGTGCGCGGTGGCGGTGCCGGCGTTCGCACGGCAGGTGCCGGTTCCGGCGGCGGCGGTGCCGCAGCGACGACGGCGCTCGCGCCCTCAGGCCTGGGCGGCGCTCGGCGCTGCAGGGACTTGGCCGACGCGCTCTTTGCCGCTGGTAGATCGCCCGGCGTCCCGACGCTCACCGGATTGACTTTGGCAATGCCGGTATCGGGCTGAAGCGA
>VBCL01000224.1:0-539 GCA_005888865.1 Betaproteobacteria bacterium
CTGGCGCACGCTGGTGCAGCGAGGGCGTCGCTCGAAGCCCATCCGATCCCGATGACGCCCAATGCGATTGCGCCGAGGCCCGCGGCCATTCGTCCAAATCCCGTCGCTTTGTTCATGTGCGTTTCCTCCATAGGGTGTGCGACCGGGGCACGAGTGCGAGTCGCGTGTCGCTCGCCAATGTTTTGTAAGAATTGCCGCTCGTCCACGGGACTCTGTGCTCCCGATTGAAACGGCCCCGCAACGCCGGCAGCTCGACGGGTCTTGATCATTGGCCAGAGCGGTATCAATATCAATACGCGACTGCGAATAATTCTTATTCGATTTCCGAATACATTTTATGGATAGACTCGGCCATGAACTCGATGGATAAGCTCGATCTCAATCTGATGCCCATTGCGCTCGCGCTCTACGACGAGCTCAGCGTGAGCCGCGCCGCGCAGAAGCTCGGCATGAGTCAGCCGGCCGTGAGCATGGCGCTGCGCCGGATGCGCACGGCATTCAATGACCCGCTGTTCATTCGCGCGCCGCGCGGCGTGACG
>VBCL01000224.1:610-5230 GCA_005888865.1 Betaproteobacteria bacterium
AAACATTCCACCCGCAGCTCGATGCACGACCCTTCAGCTTTGCCCTGTCCGACGTGGGCGAGATGGTGTTCCTGCCCAGGCTCCTCGAGCGCCTTCGCGCGCTGGCGTCGAACTCGATGATCAGGTCGCTGTCGATGCCGCCATCGCAGCTCGCTCAAGACCTCGAGAGCGGAGAAGTCGATCTGGCCATCGGCTATTTCCCCGACCTTGGCAACAACAGTTTCTTCCAGCAGCGCCTCTTCACGCACCATTTCGCCTGCCTGATGCGTGCGGATCATCCGCTGCGTGCCAAGCGGCTATCGCGTGAGAATTTCCTTGCCGCCGAGCACGCGGTCGTGCGGGCCGAGGGGCGCAGTCAGGAGATCTTCGAGCAGTACCTGGAGCGGAACAAGGTTCGGCGCAAGATCGTGCTGATGACTCCGCATTTCCTGAGCCTCCCGATGATCATCGCCCGTTCCGATCTGATCGCGACGGTGCCGCACGCGCTGGCTGTTTATTTCGCGAGATTGTCGTCCGGCCTGGCCGTCACGCTGCCGCCGTTCGACATTGGCGGATTCGACGTCAAGCAACATTGGCATCGCAAGTACCACAACGACTCGCGCAACAAGTGGGTTCGCAAGCAGGTCGCGCAATTGTTCAACGACGAGAACGACGAGTGGCAGGACGTGGAGTTAGGTACGTCGCCCTCGCCGCGTTCGACCGCCACGGACCGGCGTGGTCGGGCCGGCGAGCCCCAGAAGCACGCGCGGACGCGGCGCTCGGCGCGCACCGCAACAGGCTCTGTTCGGAACGTGGGGTCGGTGCGATAGAATCGGGCGGCCCAACGCACCGTTAACGCCAGTTCGAGCGCAGCGGCGCGACAACTGAAGGCGCGAGGAGGAGGGTTCGTGGAAGAGAACACGGTGGACACGCCCGCGCTTGGCCGTGGCGCGCTCGGCAGCGGCGGACGAACGCTCCTCGCGCTCTGTCGCGTGCTGGCGATCACCGGCGGTCTCGTCTTCGTCGGACTGGTCGTGATGGAGCTGGTCTCGATCGTCGGCCGCAAGCTCTTCTCCTGGACGGTCCCCGGCGACGTCGAGATCCTGCAGATGTGCGCGGCGTTCGCCTCCGCGACGTTCTTCGCCTACTGCCACATGATCAACGGCGACGTGAAGGTCGATTTCTTCACCCACAACCTCGCGCCACCCAGGGTCGCGTTGCTCGATGCTGTCGGGTCGTTCCTCGTTGGCGCACTGGGCACGCTGCTCGCGTGGCGCACGGCGGCCGGCGCGTGGTCGCTCAAGGACGTCGGGGAGACCTCCGCGATCCTCGGCTACCCCGTATGGATCGCGCAAGCGCTGATGGTTCCCGGCTTCGTGCTTCTCGCCGTCGCCGGGTTCTTCATGTCGAGCCACCTGCTGCGTGCTGCGGTGCTGGCCCGGCGTGCCGGGCGCTGACGCCAACGATGAGCGGCATCGAAGTCGGCTTCGTCATCTTCGGCGTGATGCTCACGTTGATGGTCGTGCGTGTTCCGATAGGCGTCGCGATGTTCATCGTGGGCGCGGGCGGCTACCTTTATCTCACCGGCAACGCGCCGGCGCTGCTCAATTCGCTCAAGAACCTCGGCTACGCGCGGCTTTCCAACTACGACCTGGTGGTGATCCCGCTGTTTCTGCTCATGGGCCAGTTCGCGACGCATGGTGGCTTGTCGCGAGCGCTGTTCCGTTGCGTGAGCGCGTTTCTCGGCCATCGCAAGGGGGGTGTGGCGATCGCGGCGATCGGTGCCTGCGCCGGCTTCGGTGCGATCTGCGGCAGCTCGCTCGCTACGGCCGCGACGATGGGGCAGGTCGCATTGCCGGAGCTGCGGCGGTACGGTTATTCGGGTGCGCTCGCCACGGGTGCGCTGGCCGCGGGCGGCACGCTCGGCATCATGATTCCGCCGTCGGTGCCGCTCGTCATCTACGCGATCCTGACCCAGGAGTCGATCGGCAAGCTGTTCGTTGCGGCGGTGCTGCCCGGCATCATCGCGATGCTGGGCTACATGCTGGTCGTGCGCATCGTCGTCAGCTTGAACCCCAAGGCCGGCCCGGCGGGCCCGGCGGTGGCGTGGACGGAGAAGCTGACGAGCCTCATCGCAGTGCTGCCGGTGCTGCTCGTGTTTTTCGTGGTGATCGTTGGCATCTATGGGGGCTGGGCGAATCCGACCGAGGCCGCGGCCATCGGCGCCGCCGCGTGTGGCATCCTCGCCATGACGAGCGGCGGGATGCGCGCGAAGGGGCTCGTCGACAGCGCGCTCGGTACCGCGCAGGCCACCGCGATGATCTATCTGGTGCTCCTCGGCGCGGACATGCTCAACACCACGCTGGCGCTCTCGCAGATGCCCGCGGAGCTCGCCCACTGGGTCAGGGCGAGCGGACTCGCACCGCTGCTCGTCATGGCGCTGATCCTCGTCATCTACATCTTCCTCGGCTGCGTGATGGACGCGCTGGCGATGATCTTGTTGACGATTCCGATTTTCTATCCGATCGTGATGGCGCTCGATTTTCCGGGACTGTCGGCGCAGGACAAGTCGATCTGGTTCGGGATCCTCGCGCTGATGGTGGTCGAGATCGGGCTCGTCCATCCTCCGGTCGGCATGAACGTCTACATCATCAACCGGCTCGCGCGCGACGTGCCGCTGACCGAAACCTTCAAGGGCGTGATCCCGTTCCTGCTGTCGGACGCGGTGCGCATCACGCTGCTGGTGTTCTTCCCGGTGATTTCACTGTACCTGGTCCATACTTTTCGTCGGTGATCGTGAATCTACAAGGAGGAGAGATGAAAGCGGTCAAGCTCATTGCCTGGTCGATCGGCGCGGCACTCGCGCTCGCCACTTACGCAGCCAGCGCGCAAGAGGTGGTACTGAGGATCCATCATTTCCTGCCGCCGCAGGCGACGATCCAGGCCCAGTTCTTCACGCCGTGGTGCGACAAGCTCGGCAAGGAGTCGGGGGGCAGGATCAAGTGCCAGATTTATCCGGCGATGCAGCTCGGCGGCACGCCGCCGCAGCTCTTCGACCAGGCGCGCGACGGCGTGGCCGACATTATCTGGACCGTGCCTACCTACCAGGCTGGCCGTTTCCTCAAGTCCGAGGTGTTCGAGCTGCCGTTCATGGCGAAGAACTCGGAAGCCGGCAGCCCGGCGCTGTGGGACTACGTCCAGAAGAACTCGCTCGACGAGTTCAAGGGCGTCAAGCTCATCGCCATGCACCTGCACGATGGCGCGCTCCTGCATTTCGCGAACAAGGAAGTGAAATCGATCGACGATATCAGGGGACTGAAGGTGCGCAGTCCCACGCGGATCGGCGCCAAATTCCTGGCCGCCGTGGGCGCGGCGCCGGTGCAGATGCCTCTGCCGCAGGTCCCCGAGTCGATGTCCAAGGGCGTCATCGATGGCGCGATGGTGCCGTGGGAAGGCGTGCCGCCCATCAAGCTTCAGGAAATCGCCAAGTACCACCTCGACAACTCGCCCGGCGCTCCGCGGATGTCCAACACGATCTTCGTCGTGGCGATGAACCAGGCGAAATACGACAGCCTGCCCGCGGATCTCAAGAAGATCATCGACGCCAACAGCGGGCTCGAAGTCTCGAAGATGATCGGCAAGGCGTTCGACGGGACGACCGAGGCAGGCAAGAAGCTCGCCGCTGCCAACAACGGCGTGTTCGACGTCCTGTCGGGCGCGGAATACGATCGCTGGGAGAAGGCGACCGCGGGCGTGGTGAAGGAATGGATCGGCGACGTCGCCGCCAAGGGCAGCAACGGCCAGGGGCTCTACGACGAGGCGAAGACGTTGATCAAGAAGTATGGGGGCTGATCCGCTTCCAACCGCGCGCGAGGTTTGCCGTCCCTTCGAAAGCGGGGCGGCCTTGGTCATTATCTGCGCTCGCGGATCACACTCGCCGGGTCTCGAGAAATGGCGGCTATCCACCCCAAGCAGTCATTCCGCCTGCTTTAGCCTGGAGGCGGGATCGCACGCAGAACGTCCCTGAAAACGCCAAACTGCAATTTGAACGCTTGCGGGCTGTAGTCTTGGTAGTAACCTGCCGTCACCGCGACAACGAGATTGCTCTCCGGGACGATGCGAATTGACTGACCGCCTCGACCCAGTGCGCCAATCCAGCTAACCACGCCCGCGTTGGTCCGGGCGCGGCCGAGCCACCAGAGATACCCATAGTACTGGTCGTCCGTCGCCTTGATTTTTGATGTCGTTGAGGTCTCGATCCAATCTTTAGAAACGATTTGACGGTCGTTCCACCGACCGCCCGCGAGGACAAGCTGCCCGATTTTCGCCATGTCGCGCGGGCGCAAGCGCAACCCCCCTCCGGCATCAGTATCCCCCTTCACCCGGGTCCACTCTACGTCGGCAATGCCCAGAGGCTCGAACAACACTTCTCGGGCAAATTCGTCCAGGGGCCGTCCGGTCGCCTTGTGAACAATGGCGGACGCGAGGGTCAGCGCTCCGGTGTTGTAGAAGAACTCCTGGCCTGGCGGCGAAGTCGAGGCCAAGCCGAGGACGTAGCGAGACGGGTCCGCCGCCCTATGCATGCGCGACTCGTCGTTGTTCTCCCCGGTGGCTGGAGTCGCCTCCACCCACTCCAGACCC